>DTSJ01000332.1 GCA_012965445.1 Candidatus Hydrogenedentota bacterium | reverse complement strand
GCGTAGTAATCCTCGTCAAGTCGACGTTTCTTCGCATCGTGAATCAACGACGGGACGGTCATTACCAGATAGTCGGACGACTGCGCGATCCGTAGTGCATTTCGCCGATGAAATACCAAAGCGAACGAGAATAGAACGATTCCGAATCCTGCAATAATTACGGAATTCAAAAGATAGTCAGTAGGTTCACGCACCGTCACTGAAAGTATCCCTGCTTGAAGCGTTGGATAAGTAAATGCTGGAGTCTCTCCATTCTTGTCTTTCCCAGGTATGTCTGCCGGGGCAAAATACGCTACCTCAGTCTCCGGGATAGAGAATGAACCAGTCTCAGTAGGCAATATCGCTATCGTATGCCGAATTATGTTTTTCCCGTCCTCGACATGGGTCGAAGTCGTGATATCCGATACTGCGCCCCAATCGTCCAGGTTGAGCGTCGGGGCTACACTCGCATATTCGGAAGGATCACCCCTCCAGGAAACCTCAAAAACCAGGGAATAAGGCTCATTCACTACCGCTTTGGTAGTCTCAGGGTGCGTTTCCAGACTCGGAACGGCCCCCGCAGACGATATTCCCCAACTCGCCAGCACAGCAAAACAGCAAAAATATGTAAAGCAGATTGATTTGAGCCGCATAACCATTGAAAGCACATCTCGTGCCAGTTGGAGAAACGCCACAACTAACTGCCAATAATGACGTTAGATGTTTGTGCAGAGAGCCCGATTGTGCCTGATTTAAGGCTTTCGCCCGTTTCAAGAACCGGGACGAAACAATCGGCGCACATTATGGCACATTTTGGGGGTCTAATAGTAGCTCTGATACAGCATTGACAGTATTATCGCAATTCGACCGCTGGAATAACCCGTAATGTCAGAACTGAGCAAATCATCCAGCGTCCCGTCAATAACCGTCTCAAGGGAAAAAGAGAGCTGCTGGGCAGATCGATGCTGATAACCAAGCGATGCGAAAGATAAGCCCTTTCAAATGGCCCCATATCCTCGATTAACCCCTTCAAAGCATCCCGGTTGGGAAATTCAGCCGTTGTCTTCACGTCCCCCTTCGGAAATCCGTACTGAATGTCCCAAGGTGCAAATACATACAGATCTCGGCTTCTGATGAAGAAGTAACACCGCTGCCGTGTACGATTCCAGGTCTCAGGCACTGCATGTCCTGCACTCACCGCGACGCGAACCGCATGTTCCAGCCCTAGATATACCGAGGCTATATCACGAGTGACTGTCTCCAATTCAGCAGATCCCGGCACAAAGTCTCTCGCTCGATTCCTCAACAGCGGTTGAGCCCACAGATCGAGAAAATCAGCCATCATTTCCACCGATTCCCATTGCAGACGATAGTACTCGCCCTGTTTCTGACCCTCTACAGTACGACCGTACGCCTCCACACCCCACAGTAGCGACGCCGTAGCAAGAAAATCAACTTCATAGTGGGGAGATGCGGCTTCCCCATTCGAAAATAGCAACCCCGCGACCGAACCCAGCGGAACACTCCCGTCGGTACCCATATAGATCCGATCCAACAGGAAATCCAGCAGCCGTTCAGCGCGATAGTCCGAATCCGCGATCCCCAGAGCGTAGACAATATAGGATGCCTCAATCGCTGAGACGACATAAGGATACTCGTCATCGCCCAGATTCGTAATCACCGATCCGCTGTCGCCGTCAATCATGACATCCAGCTTCGAGAACAGACGAACTACAACGTTATCAAGGTTAAATCGATTTCTGCGAAACGAACGAAACCTGTGTGTTTCGAGTGAAACACTCCTATTTGCCGACATTGACTGGTCAGCAGCACTCAGTAGAGCCTCAACGGCCCTACCACGAGACTCAAATCCCACCCGCACGGCACCGTAAAAACCACCCTCCAATGCTTCAGGCTCGATGGCCATAAGCGTATGTGTATCGCCCATCGAACCCCTTAATCCACTCTCCAACAACCCTTTAACACCCCCATCCACCACCCCGGTCGACCTCTGTACGACGTGCTGATCACTTGTATAGGCAATCCACGTACCCTCGCCCAAATCGCTCCAACCCGAATAATCACGGCCCTCCTTGAGCCATTTTCCGACCTCGGAGTACACCCCCGATCCCGCCCCGCGCACCCGAAATTGAACAATCTGATTCGCTTTTTCGTTCAGGACGGCAGCGAAATCCCTTGGTTCAGAGCCTGCTGGGTCTCCACCTTTTCGCAATCGCGTCAACTGCGTCCTGGGGTCGAAATCCGAGTACCATATCAATCTCAGATTTTCCGCGCCCCCTGTTTTCGCGCCACGTACGCGAATTGAAGCGTGTAGTATGTCTTTGTTTGGACCGACCCAAAAGGTCTGATCTGCCTCGATACCCAAACTCTCGTAACGATAAGTCACTTCAACACTTACACCCCCCGTTACTTCCT
>DTSJ01000331.1 GCA_012965445.1 Candidatus Hydrogenedentota bacterium | reverse complement strand
CAAAGATCAACCCGCTAAAAATCGGCGGATCGATACCAGGAGATTGTTCGATGACATTTGTCGTTTGTGAGCCATGTATTAAATGCAAATTTACCGACTGTGTGAGCGTGTGTCCCGTCGCTTGTTTTAAAGAAGGCGCAAACATGCTCGTCATTGATCCCGACGAATGCATCGATTGCGGTGTGTGCGTCGATGAATGTCCCGTCACCGCTATTTTCCCCGAGGAAGAAGTGCCCGAAAAATGGGACTCATACACCGAACTGAACGCCAAGCTCTCGCCGGACTGGCCCACGATCGAAGAGAACAAAGACCCCATGGACACGGCCGAAGAATTCAAAGAAGTCGAATCCAAGCGGGATCAGCTGGATGAATCGGCGGGCGGCTGATCCAACCACAAGCACCACAACTACAGAAGCAGTCAGATTCTCGTCTGGCTGCTTTTTTAGATCTCAATCAAAATTCGTTACCGGAGCATCTGATTCGATTCCGTTCCTTATCGACAATTCTCAATTCGTCGATTTGTCGAAACCCCGTACTCCTCGGTACAATGTGCGCCTATGAAAACTATCGCAAGTTGGTACGTCACCATTCGATTCGTGTTGTCGTACCTTTTTTATAAACTCGGCATCGGCTCCGTTCTCGATCCAAACCCTAGGTTCGATTCGTTCCAATTCGTTATCGGTCAGTTCACGCATTGGAACCGCTACATCCGGGTTCGTGGTGCCGAAAATGTAGCCGCCGATCATCCCGCGATATACTGCGGCAATCACATCAAGTTTGGCGACCCATTCTACGTCTTTCACGGCGTCTATCTATCTACCGATAAAAGCGTCAAACTCCACGCGATGTCACGAAACGACTTTTTCGAAGGGACGCCGCTGAAAACCCGGTTCTTTGACGCTGACGAATTCATCGTTACCGTCGGCGTCCACGGCATCAGCCGCGATGCAGTGACCCTCGCCCAGATGAAACCGTTCATAAATCTACTCATCGAAGGTGAGAGTTTCATCATGTTTCCGGGGCGTACACGCTCCCGCTCCGGTCTCCTGATGGAATACCGAGACAACTTTGTCGAGCCCGGAAGCGTCTCCTTCTTCCTCAACACCGCCCAGCGCCGAAAGAAGGACACGACCTTTTCAGCAATACCCGTATCGCGAAACTACAATCCCGCACGCGATCACACCTGCATGATCTACGGCCCCGAACAGTTTCTCACTTCCGGCGCTTCTCGGGAAGCGACGGGCTTCGGAATTCTCAGATGACGGGGATCTTAGCAATCCGAATCGACTTAATCAAGCACGATTTCCTGGTCTTGTGAAACAGCGGAACGATTGGAAATATTCTCAGTTCCTGTCATTTCTACGGTTGTCCCGAATACTGCCAGCCTAGAAAAACAGGCCCCGAAACGCGTATAATACAGTTCACTGGTATACCTTGCGAGTATGCATAAGATCGAGATTCCATAGACCGAATACGAACCAGAAAAGCGTTCTTTTTTCATGACTTCTGAACCAACCGACAACGACAGCGGCAGCACGGGATTCGAAACCAAAGCCATTCACGCCGGCCTCGGTTATAGCGAAAACACGGGATCGGTTATTCCACCGGCCTACCTGAGTTCGACCTTTGCGCACGGAAATCCGGAAGGCTTCGACTATACGCGTTCGGGGAATCCCAATTTCAAGAATCTTGAAGCGACGCTTTCAAGCCTGGAAAATGCGGAATACGCGACGGTATTCGCGAGTGGTGTGTCGGCGATTACTGCAGTTGTCTCGACGTTGAAGTCGGGTGATACGGTGGTTGCGGAAGAAAACATCTACGGCTGTACTTATCGGTTGTTTGCGCAGGTTTTTGAGAAATTCGGCGTAGAAGTGACGTACGTAGATTTGACGGAACCGGAGAATTTCGCAGTGATTGAGTCTACGCGTCCTGCGCTGGTGTGGATCGAGTCGCCGACGAATCCCTTATTGAAGATCGTTGATATTTCCGCAATCGCGGAGAAGGCACATGGTGTCGGAGCGACCGTGGTTGTTGACAACACGTTCGCGTCGAGTTATTTCCAGAAGCCGCTTGCGCTGGGGGCAGACCTTTCTCTGACAAGCACGACGAAATACTCGAATGGCCATTCTGACAGTCTGGGAGGTGTGGTAGTTACGGACAGTCTGGAGTGGCAGGACAAGATGGTCTTCGCGCAGAAGGCGATGGGGCTTCATCCTGCGCCGTTTGATACCTGGTTGATTGCGCGGGGCGTAAAAACGATGGCGGTACGCATGGAGCGGCACCAGGAGAACGCGCTGGCAATTGCGCAATTTCTGGAGTCTCATGGTAAAGTGAAGTGGGTGCGATACCCGCTGCTTGAATCGCATCCTCAATTTGAACTGGCCAAACGACAGATGACAGGGGGTTCGGGGATTGTGACAGCAAATTTCG
>DTSJ01000330.1 GCA_012965445.1 Candidatus Hydrogenedentota bacterium | reverse complement strand
TTCACCCCAAACACATATTTTTCGTATTTATTGCACGTAATGAAATAATGAATCGGGTTATGCTGCGTTTTGGGGGTATTCACCTGCGCTGCGTGTACATAATCCGCGTTCAGCGCAGTTATTCTGAACTATTGTCCCTGGGAAAGCTGGTTTTTTCGGAGTCTATGTGTGAGGGCGAGCATGATAATGAGCGCCGCGGCGAGCGTCCAGGGAAATTGAATTAAGAAGATGACGGGCATAAGTGCTATGCGGACGCCGGACTTGAGGATTGGCCTTGTTGCGATGAGATCGGCGACTGCGGGGCTTGCACGATAGTAGGAATCCACGAACCCCGCACCGAGAGGGTTCGTTAGGAGCTGGAAATCCCGGAAGTGACGCAGGACGTTTACTTGTTGGCTCATGGGCGTTCCGTAGGCTGCGGTTGCGATGAAGCATCCTCCACCTCCACCACCGTTTCCGTCGGCGTCGTTCGTGCCGGGGTTCCGGATGGGTTCGGTTCCGTTGAGCTGTGGGCTTGTGGCAGCGATGACAAAATCACTTGTAAAGCCGTTTTGGGCTTTGACGTTTGCGGCTTCGGTAGCGTTGTCGGTGCCGTCGTTGTCGAGATCCCCGGTTCCTGAATAGGGTTCGTCCGTAGCGCGCGTCTCGAATGAGACTTGCGCAAAGCGATCGGGAGTACAGGCTGTTCCTGCACACTGAACTACCTCGTAGGTGCCCGTGAGTACTTCTCCGACGGCGAGATTGAGCTGGGTTTGCAGATCGGAACCTATGAGCATCATTGCGGCGATGAGGAGGCGATACTGGGAGAGTGAGGCGGCATTGGGTTCCTGGTCAAACACTTCGAGATTCAAGGCGAAGGCAGTAAGGGTAGCGTCTTTCAGGTCGTTGTTGGGCCCTATACAAGCAACGGCTTCAATGAGACTGATGGATGCCCTGTCAATGAGGCCGTCATTTGCGAGGTCACCGTCGTCGCCCAGGATATTGGTTTGTGCCTGATCGTATTGGACGAAGACGGAATCCATGGAGGCGCAGAGGCTGGTGTTGTTGAGGGCCTCGGTGCCGTTCAGGGTTGAGCTTGTTGCTGCGGCGACGAAGTCACTCGTAAATCCGTTTTGGGCTTTGACGTTGTTTGACTCGGTGAGGTTGTCAAAACCATCGAGATCAAGGTCTCCCTCGGCAGTGTAGGGCTCGTCTACGGCACGGGTGACGGAGGAAAACACCTGGATCTGACCCAGTGCGACGGGATCGGGAGTACAGTCTGCGCCAATGCATTGAACGGTCGCATAGGATCCGGTCAGCAAGGGTACAGTCACCTCGCTCTCGACTACGACGAATGCGGCTTCGAGTCGAGTCTGCATGTCCGCGCCGATCACCATCATAGCGGCGATGAGGAGGCGGGAGTCTGCTAAATCAGCGATTCTGGCTTCCATATCAATAACGTCGAGATTGAAAGCAAAGGCGGTTTCGGTAGCATTTTTCAGGTCATTGTTCGGGCCGGTGCAGGCTACGGCTTCGATAAGGCTCAGGGATGCACGGTCAACGAGGCCGTCATCATCGAGGTCGTTGTCGCTGCCGAAGTTATCTGATCGGGCTTGTTCATACTGGTCGAAAATATCGTTGATCGAATCGCAGAGGTTCTGCGCGATGGCGGCCTGGGACAGGAATAGCGCTGTAAAAACGAAAAACGCCGCCGACGAGAATTGCTTCATCTCAAAATACTCCTTAAAACTAAGTCTTGATTTTGGTGTTTGTGGACAGGTAATTAGGATACCCCGATAGTGTATGCCAATTCTAGCTGCGAAGTTCCTCGGAAGAGTGCGACCGTGTGTGGCTTATTCGGTATTGTAATCTGGAAGCTGTTCCCTATACTCCAAAAATGGCCTGCGATCATACGAATAGTGTGGCTTCGGCCATAAGTCCGGGACCAAATGCGAGCGCAACGCAGGGCCGGGGCTCGTCAGCGGTGCGCAGGCGATCCAGAATGAACAGGATTGTGGGAGAGGACATGTTTCCATATTCCTGAAGGATCTTCTTGGAGACGTCCAGCGCCCCGTCGGGCAGCTCCAGAGCATTTGTCACGGACGAGAGAATGCGGGGGCCGCCGGGGTGTACTGCCCATGTTTTAACATCGGAGAGGGTCAGATCGTTTCTGCCCAGCCATTCTTCGAGCCACGGTGCCAGGTGTGCTTGAATGAGCGACGGAACGGTGGCCTTTAGCGACATTTCGAATCCGTTGTCTCCGATTCGCCAGGTCATCGCATCCTCCGAATCCGGGATGAGGCAGGCGCCGGTATCGCGAATCTGCCATGGAGTCCCCTCGTCCTTAACAGTGCCGATCAACGCGGCCGAGCCATCTGCAAAGAGTGCGTTTGCGACCACCTTTTCGGGATCCCATCCATAGTGGTAGTGCAAGCTGCACAATTCTACGGCAC
>DTSJ01000329.1:859-8942 GCA_012965445.1 Candidatus Hydrogenedentota bacterium | reverse complement strand
GCGAATGAGCAATCCGGGAGCGAATCTGGCGACGAGTTGTTCCACCTGCCATGTTCCGCCGTTCTGGAGCAATGGTCAGAAGGTATATTCTGACAATCTTGCGGTGAGCGTTATCCCTGCGAACTCGCGAGGGGGGAAGCTGACGGCGGTTCGGAATACGCCTTCATTGCAGGATGCAAAACTGTCGCCGTCGCTGAACGCTGATGGCGCCTACGGCGATTTGGACGGCGTGGTGCGTGAGAAGCTGATATCCGAGCATTTGGGATGGGAATCTGATCAGGAGCTGCAAGCGTATAACGAGATTCATGCGCTGATGCTCAACGATCAGGGTGATGATCTTTTTGCGGACGGAACTTATATTGAGCAGTTCAAGGCAGCCGCGGACGTAAATCTTGAAGCCTTGGCACAGGAAGATGTTATTACACAGGTTGTCGAGGCAGTGAAGGCGTACCTTAGATCGATTGAGACCAAGAATACTTCCGCTTATGACGCGCTCGCATTCTTGAATCGATTTAATGAAGGTCTGGGCGACGCGAATGATACGCCTCAGGCAATGTCGGGGCGTATCTACGGGCGTATCGCGAACCAGGAAGGCCGGGTGTTGATTCGCTTTCCGAATATTTATACGGAAGAAGCCTACCAGGGGTACAAGACTTTCATTCGGGTGGAGCCGACTTTCTCAAGTTCGGTCGAGGGTCTCGAGGAGAACATCGGGAACTGTATCGCGTGTCACGTACCGCCGAGATTCACGGACGGCTCGTTTCACAACACCGGTACCGCGCAGACGGACTATGACGCGACGCATGGAGAAGGGGCCTTTGCGAAGCTGAATGCCGAAGACGCCGTTTTCGCGCGTGTAACGGCGGATGATCCTTCGAAAATTGACCTGGGACGATACAATGTTCAGGCTTCGGAGGGTGCTGTAGGCTTGTTCAGGACGCCTGGACTGCGCAATATCGAGCTAACGGCTCCGTACAATCACGACGGCAAACTTATGACGCTGGAAGATGTGATCCGGCATAAGATCATGGTCAGCGAGATGGCTAAGGCGGGGACATTGCGCAATCCAGATCCGGCGTACCTGACGATGAATATTACCGAGAAAGATGTTCCGACTCTTGCGGCATTTTTGAGAACGCTCAGAGAGGTTCCGGAAGAAGAGTACCGGGACTTCCGGATCGAGAATGTCCGTATTCGCCAGGATCAAATGGAAGATGCGACGTACGAGAACTAGGCGGAGCGAAATGGCGAAATCCTTATGAATGACATGGTCAAAGGTAAACGGGTCCTGATTACGCAGACGGACGCGTATATGGGAGAGCCGATCGCGCGCGTGTTCAAGGAGATGGGCGCGGAGGTCATTGAATCTACGAGTGACCTGTCGGAACCCGATGCCGCCGCCGAGGTTGTTGAGGAAGCCGGGCATATCGATGTATTGATCGCGAACCTCGCCGAGAAGGAATGGTGGAACGCGCTCGTGCAGGACATCCCCGACGATAAATGGCTGCACCATTTCGATGATATAGTCCATCCCCTCATGCGTCTTGTGCGAGCGGTCACGCCTCAGATGATCGAGCGGAGTGCTGGAAAGATTGTAGCCGTGACATCTGCCGCGCCCTTGAGGGGAATTCCCAAAGCTACGGGATACTGTGCAGCAAGAGGGGCACAGAACGCGTTCGTCCGTGCGGCGGGACTTGAACTTGCTCGCAATAACATTCAGTTCAATGCGATCGCACAGAATTATGTGGAAAACAAGACCTACTATCCGCCTGAACTGCTCGCGAATGAGGACATGATGAAGCGTATGTTGAAGGTTATTCCCGCCGGAAGACTTGGCAAGGGCGTAGAATCCGCCTATCTCGCAGCGTTCCTTGCTTCCGAATATTCGAACTTTTTCGTAGGCCAGGTTTTCCCGTTTTCGGGCGGTTGGGTAACAAGTACGTAAGCGCGTTTTGAAATAGAGTACCCTGGATTCACGTATTGAGGCGAGAGAGGAGTCACACCATGACCAACGAGACAGCAAGCGCAGCCACATTCCAGTATACAAAAAGCCGCGAACTCTACGAGCGCGCGCACGACGTGATTCCCGGGGGCATTTACGGACATTTCAATCCCGATATGCACAAGCCGGACGGAACCTATCCGCACTATTGCGAACGCGCGGAAGGTGCGCGGTTCTGGGACGCTGACGGCAACGAGTTCATTGACTATATGTGCGCGTATGGCCCGATGATTCTGGGCTACAGAAATCGTGTCGTGAATGAGGCGTATCAAGCACAAATTGCCCGCGCCGACACTTGTACGCTCGCCTCTCCTGTCATGATCGAACTTGCGGAGTACATGGTTGAGATGATTCCGGTCGCGGACTGGGCGTATTTCGGCAAGAATGGCGCGGATGTAACGAATCTCGCCGTGATGGTCGCGCGCGCGGCAACTGGTCACAAAAAGATCATCGCGATTACTGACGGATACCACGGCTCGACTCCTTGGATGCAGGGGGATGATCGATGCGGCGTGGTCGAAGGCGATCACGTCAATGTCGTCCGTATTCCGTGGAATGATCTGGCCGCATTGGACGAGGCACTCGCCGAGCATGACGGCGATGTGGCTGCCTTCATCAGTTCTCCGTATCATCACCCGGCCTTTCAAGACAACATGTTGCCTGCCGAGGGGTATTGGAGCGGCGTTCACGAACGGCTCAAGCGTCACGGCGTGCTGTCCATTTGCGACGACGTGCGCGCGGGTTTCAGGATCGATCTGCGCGGGTCGAACGAACACTTCGGATACAAGCCTGACCTCATCTGCTACTGCAAAGCCATCGCTAACGGCTTTCCCATCTCCGCGCTCGTCGGCACCGACGAATTGAAGGACGCGGCATCCACCGTGTTCCAGACCGGCAGCTTCTGGTTCTCCGCAGGACCCATGGCGGCTGGATTGGCCTGTCTCAAAGAACTCACTCGCCTCGATGCCGCCAACCTCATCACTGAGACCGGCACGAAAGTCTTTGACGGCATGGTAGACATCGCCAAGAACCACGGCCACGAATTGAAAGTCACCGGAGTACCTTCGATGCCCTATCTGCGCGCCCTGCACGAAGACGGCATCTCATTTCATCGCGCTCTATGCGGAGAATGCACACGCCGCGGCCTGTTCATGACCTCGCACCACAACCTCTTCGTGTCCGCCGCGCATACGGATGAGGATGTCCAGAAGACCTGGGATATCTTTGAGGATGCTTTGGTCGCGCTGAAGTAGGGACTTTTTATGACTCGGTGATGCGGATTCTCTCGGATACGATGAAGCAATTTGATTTTCACTTACGTTTTCGCGATCATTGAGGATTCTGGTCCCTATGTTACAAGGAGAGTCAAGATGTTGAAGTCTGTAGTCCGCATGTTCGCCATGGCAATCGCCTGCGTAGTTACCGCGAATCACGCAACCGCCCAATCCGAACCGAATCTCGACGTAGACGGCGCACGCATACAGAATGCCGACAACGAAAGCGGCAACTGGATGTCGCATGGGCGCAGCTATGATGAGCAGCGGTTTTCTCCGTTGGAGAGTATCAATGATCAGAATGTTGGCGGGCTGGGGCTGGCTTGGTCGTTTCCAACTGAGGTGGGGCGCGGACATGAGGCGACTCCGATTGTCGTGGACGGCATCATGTATATTACGCTGCCGTGGAGCAAGGTGGTTTCGCTCGACGCGAAGACGGGCCGGGAGTTGTGGCGTTATGATCCGCAGGTGCCGCCGGAGAAGGGTCGCGAAGCCTGCTGCGACGTCGTGAATCGCGGCGTCGCTATCTGGAAAGGCATGGTCTACGTCGGCACTATCGACGGACGCCTCATCGCACTGGACGCGGAAACGGGGAAAGAACTCTGGTCTACGCAGACGACCCCTCCCGAGAAAGCGTATACCATCACTGGCGCACCCCGCGTAGTCAAAGACAAAGTGATCATCGGTAACGGTGGCGCGGAATACGATGTGCGCGGATTCTTTTCGGCCTACGATGCCTTCACGGGCGAGCTGGTCTGGCGTTTCTATACGGTGCCGGGCGATCCGAGCAAACCCTTTGAGCATCCTGAACTGGAAGCCGCTGCGAAGACCTGGACGGGCGAATGGTGGATAATCGGGGGCGGCGGAACGGCCTGGGACTCGATGGCCTACGATCCTGAACTCAATCTGCTCTACGTCGGCACTGGAAACGGCTCGCCTTGGGACCGCTCTATTCGCAGTCCAAACGGCGGAGACAACCTGTATCTCTCCTCGATTCTTGCGATCAATCCCGACACGGGACGAATGAAATGGCATTACCAGACTACGCCCGAGGACAACTGGGACTACACTGCGACGCAACACATCATCCTCGCGGACATTGAAATCGACGGCAAAGAAACGAAAGTGCTCATGCAGGCCCCGAAAAACGGCTTCTTCTATGTTCTTGATCGTGAGACGGGGAAGCTCATCTCCGCCAAAAACTACGTGCCGACATCTTGGGCGAGCCATGTTGATATAGAATCGGGCCGTCCCGTAGAGACGGACGGCGACTACACGCTTGCGCCGAAGCTCGTCTACCCTTCGCCACTGGGTGGACACAACTGGCAGCCGATGTCATACAATCCACAGACGAAACTGGTGTATATCCCGTCGATTTCTGAGCCGATGCTCTACGTCCATGACGAAAACTTCAAACATCGCAAGAATGACTGGAATACAGGCCTCGATTTTCCGAAGATGATTTCGATCGTGAAGAACGAAGTACCGCCAGAAACAGGAGGATCACTCTTGGCGTGGGACCCGGACAAGCAGAAAGCGGTCTGGAGCGTGCCCCGTCCAGGTGTTGTAAACGGCGGAGTTCTCTCTACCGCCGGAAATCTCGTGTTCCAGGGTACGGGCACTGGACTATTTGCTGCCTATAAAGCTGATACGGGCGAAAAAGTGTGGGAAAAAGATACGAACATCGGCACCCTGGCTCCACCAGTCACCTATACCGTTGATGGAGAACAATACGTCGCAGTCCTCGCAGGCTGGGGCGGTGTAGCCATCGTAGGCCGTGATTTCGACACCGCAGCCACGACAACCCACCTCAATCGCCCGCACATGCTTTCATTCAAACTCGGCGGAAAAGCTGATATGCCTGATATTGAACAGCGCCGATACACGATGATCCCGCCCCCCCCCAAAGACAACGCTTCTCAGGCGGTTCTGGATAAAGGGGAGGCGCTATTTCAGTTGAAATGCTCGGTGTGCCACGGGACGATGGCGATAGAATCAGGAGTACTGGCTGATCTTCGCTATTCTTCAAAAGCAGTTCACCAGTCCTTTAACCAGATCGTGTTGCAAGGTATCCTGTTGAAAGCAGGCATGCCGAATTTCTCGAAGGATCTCGACGAAGAAGGCGCCGACGCCATCCACAGCTACATCGTCATGCGTGCCGGGCAGGACCGGGCCTTAATGCTGGAGGCGGCCGCTGGGCAGTAACAAGGGAGACGACAGATAGATTTTTCGAAATTTGTTGAAATAAAACACGTCGTTTTTGCGTCATACTGATGCCCCGCTGTATATACACGCTGGGCATCTTCTATTTTAGGTAGCCCAAATCGTGCAACACCCCAGTTTGTATTACAGGGACTACTTAAACGGGGGTAATGGGATGGGTGATATATCAACTCATTTTTCGAGGCACGAGTTTGCCTGTAGCGGACCGAATTGCTGTGGGAGATCGTCTCCTGTGGAGATGCGGCTGATTGACGCCCTGGAGGAATCGGCCGCTACGAAACCTTTATCCATGTGGAGGTACGTCGGGATGGGTCGAGTCGCTGGACTGGATGACTGCGGAGTCTGACAAGTTTTACGGAATGTTGTTATAATACGGCTTGGTTCTACGATTTTGATGGGGAAGCAGTAATGCGGGTAATAGCGGTTTTGAGTTTTATGGCATTGTGCTGCATCCGGGTTGCAGCGGAAGGCGGCGCGAAGATCGAACACCTGGATGCCTCGAGGGGGGAGAGTGGCGAGCATCAACTTGTCTATGTCACGAATTCCGGTTCGGAAGAACCAATCAAGCGAACGGCATTTGTGGTGTTGCACAAATCCGGCAAGCAGGAACTCGCATACGGTTACTATGTGGAGAAGGGGACCGCGAAAGTGGGACTCATTGATTCAAAAATTATTGAGAAAGTTGGCAGAGTAGATGATTCGAAGACGGTGATTACAATAGTCAGAGTATCGGACGAGCAATACGAGGAGACGAAGGCGATTATCAAGACCTGGACGGAGAAAGAAGAGGAAATCGACGGACCATCAATCGTCTTTTACAATAGTGTTTGCCAAATATTGAAAGCATGCGGGATGAAGATTCCTTACCGTTCGGCGTATCGCGCGCCGAATCCTGTGCAGTGGATTGGGGATATTCCGGCGTATAGCCGAGATCTGGTAGTCAGATAGAGCGAAATTTACTCGGTCATTTTCACGCCTCGCGATTGGAGGTATTCGTTTACGATGTAGGTCAAGTCGGAATCCGTCAAATTGTGTTCCTGCATTAGATCGAGACGCTTTTCGGAGCGTAGCTGCCGGACAGCTTCTTCGTATGCAATCGCGTCCTCTCGTGACGCGAACCGATCATACGCTTCGGCAGCTTCACCCTTCGCTTCGGAGTCGATGACTGTAAGCCGCGCCCGAATCGCCATGCGTTCCTCGAATCCCATGTTCAAAAACATTTCGCTGGCAACAGGAACGCTCGAATCATCTGAGGATCGTGGAGACCCGCATCCGGCGATTAATATCGCCATGCCGACAATGCTATAGATTCCCAGTTTCATCATCGAATCGCCTTGCACGAATGAACTAAGGTAGAATGTGTGTTCAATATCCACTAGGATATCACGAGTTTCAGGAGGTTTAACCCGAAATGAGCGAGTCGAAGCAAGACATACTGCGTACACTGCCGAAGGTGGACATGTTGCTCGCATCGGAAAACGCCCAGTCCTTAAGGAATCTTTACGCCGCCGATTTGGTAGGAGATTGCGTTCGATCTGTGTTACAACTTTTTCGACAACTAACTTTGAAGGGCGGGATGAGATCTTTTGACATAGAGGAGTTCTGGTCGGATGTTTCTGGGCGTCTAGAGTCCATACACGAGTCCTCCTTGAAACGGGTCATAAATGCTACTGGGATAGTCCTGCACACAAACTTGGGCCGCGCCCCGCTCGCCAAAGAAGCACTCGCTTCGGTCCAAGAGACAGCAGCCGGTTATTCCAACCTTGAATTTGACATAGATACCGGCAAACGTGGATCACGATACGCGCACGTCGAGGTTATACTGTGTCGCCTGACGGGCGGAGAAAGCGCGCTGGTCGTCAACAATAACGCAGCCGCCGTCATGCTCGCAGTCAACACACTCGCCAAAGACGGCGAAGTCGTGACTTCACGCGGCGAACTCATAGAAATCGGCGGCTCCTTCCGGATTCCTGAAGTCGTTGAAAGCAGCGAAGCCGAACTCGTCGAAGTCGGCGCAACTAATAAAACACGAGTGGGGGACTACGCAAACGCGATTACCGATCAAACTCGTATCCTGCTGAAAGTACACACGAGCAATTATAAGATCATTGGCTTCACAGAAGAAGCAAGTCGGGAAGAGTTGGTCGCGCTGGCAGAGGAAAAAGGACTCGTCGTTGTCGAAGATCTCGGTAGCGGCACGTTCATCAACACCGAAGACTACGGTATGGAACACGAACCCACACCCCGGGAAGTCCTCGAAACCGGAGTAGACATTGTCACGTTCTCCGGAGACAAACTGCTCGGCGGCCCTCAAGCCGGAATCATTGTCGGCAAGCTCGAACTTATCGACCGAATGAAGAAGAACCCGTTCCTCCGCGCAGTACGCATGGATAAGCTGACTCTCGCTGCACTCGACGCTACACTTAGACTCTATCTAAACTCGGAAAAAGCGAAACAATCCATCCCGGTTCTCAAAATGCTCCAAGCGCAGTCAGATGATTTCATCGCGATTGCCGAAAAACTATCCATCGAGCCAATTATTAAAGAAATTTCGTATGCTGCCTTGTGTATGTTTTTATACCTT
>DTSJ01000329.1:0-849 GCA_012965445.1 Candidatus Hydrogenedentota bacterium | reverse complement strand
ATGACTGCTACGGTTGAAGAAAGCGAATCTTATTCAGGCGGAGGATCGCTCCCACAAGAAACCATCCCAACTCGAATTATTCGTATCGAATACGAATACGGAGCAGAATGGCTCGCATCCACACTCAGGTCAAGCGAGATCCCCATCATCGGGCGAATCCAAAACGATACTTTTGTTATGGACATGCGTACACTGCTCGACGGGGACGTGGACATCATTGTCGAGGCTTTCCAGGAACTCCACGCATGAACTACCTGACCCTGGGAGTCATCGGTCATGTAGATCACGGCAAAACATCCCTCGTAAAAGCACTGACCGGGGTTGATACTGATAGGCTGAAAGAGGAGAAGGAGCGGGGGATTTCGATCGCCCTCGGCTACACCTATCTCGACGTGCCGGATGGAAAAATCGGCGTGGTGGATGTGCCGGGGCATGAGAAGTTTATTCGCACGATGGTGTCGGGTGCTACGGGGATTCGCGCAGTACTGCTGGTGCTCGACGTGAATGAGGGGGTGAAGCCTCAGACGAAAGAGCATATCCAGATTGCCGAAATACTGGGCATCAAACACGGGGTCATCGCGATTACGAAATGCGATACGGCGGACGAAGAAATGTGGGAACTTGCAGCGCTGGATATTCAGGACTATCTGGAAGGGACCTTTCTGGAGAACGCCCCGCTGGTGTACACCTCGTCACAGTCTGGTGAGGGTCTCGATGAATTGAAAGATACGCTGGGAGCCCTTTTAAGCAGTGTAGGTGGCCTGGCGGACAATCAGCTCCCGTATCTCCCGGTAGACCGCGTATTCAGCCTCTCAGGCTTCGGCACAGTGGTGACGGGTACCTTGAGAC
>DTSJ01000328.1:418-2443 GCA_012965445.1 Candidatus Hydrogenedentota bacterium | reverse complement strand
GTGTGCTTTACTCGTCAATTCCATCCTCCTCAAACCGAATTCGGTAGCTGTAGGCAAAGGTCGTTCTGTAAGACGCCGATCCGTCAATTCACACGGACACAGAAAAGTCTACCATAAAGATTGTGCGCAACGAAGCCGCTATCCTTCGACAGAACGTCCATGTTTCTTTGCCCAATCGAAGTGCAATTCGAGCCTCCGAAGCTCTTGAATACACGGCTCTCCAGCTGTTACTTTGTAGGGAATGATTCTGGCCTGCGAAAGGGAAAACGCACATGCTCAAGTGGAAAATTGGTGATGTCTCTGTGACTAAAGTCTCGGAACTGGAGCTACCGAAAATCCATTTTATACTGCCCGACGCAGTACCCGAAAACCTTCGCAAGATTCCCTGGCTGGCTCCCCATTTCGTAAACGAGGAATGGGAAGGCGTTGCCAGCATCCACACGCTGATTGTTGAGTCGCAAGGGCATAAAATTCTGGTGGACACCTGCATCGGTAATGACAAGCAGCATGCAATACCCCTCTGGACGAATCGCAGCGGGCCTTTTCTACAGGACATCGCCGACGCAGGTTACCCGAACGACAGCATCGACACCGTGTTATGCACCCACCTGCATGCCGACCACGTGGGTTGGAATACGATGCTTGAGAACGACGTCTGGGTACCGACCTTTCCACAGGCGAAATATCTGTTCGGGCAGGTTGAGTGGGACCACTTCAGCAATCTCGCCGACGAGTCTGCAATAACCATTCGAGAGCAGTCCGTCCAGCCAATCATCGACGCAAATCGCCACACGCTCGTGGAGACCAACCATCAGCTGACAGAGGAGGTCTGGCTCGAACCCACGCCGGGGCATACTCCGGGCCACGTGTCGGTACGTATTCGATCAGACGGTAAGGAGGCCGTGATCACGGGCGACTGCATGCACCATCCCAGTCAGATGGCCCATCCCGAATGGACGTGTAAGTTTGACCACGACGGCGTCGTGGCCCAAACCACGCGTCGCGATTTTATGGATCGCTATGCAGATACGCCCACGCTCGTAATCGGTACGCACTTTGCTACCGTCACCGCCGGGCATATCGTTCGTGACGGCGAGGCATACCGCTTCGAAGTCTAGGAAGACGAATTCGATAAGTCAACGCGTGCGTGTCGATCGCGCGAGTTAGACGAAGTTACGCACGTGCGAACAGCGGCTTAGTATCTCTCGCTAGTTCCTCGAGTGCAGCCGAAACCTCTTCCGCATCACTCGATCCAAACGAAGGATCAGTGACTACCTTCAGGCACAGCTTGAACAGGTCCCAGTGGCCCGGCGGTATCGCGGCATCAACCGGCCTGCCCAAAGTAAATCGCAGGGCCATCTCAATGTCTTCAACCGTATCCAGCGGTTTGTACCAGCACTTCGGCCACGGTCGAAAGAAAGCCTTGAACTCCTCGCGCGTCCATTTTCGATAGGCCAGCGTCTTCAACGCAAGGACCGCCATCCCCTTCGCGCGCGCAGCCTCGAACACGCTGGAACCAAAGCCGTCAGAAGTCCAGGCGAAGTAATTCATCGGAAACAAGACCGAATCGAAGTCAAACTGCTCCATCGCTGCGAGTGCCGCCTCCTCAGTATGCGCCGAGAAGCCAATGTACCGAATCTTGCCTTCATCCCGCGCGCGAACGATAGCCTCCATCGCTCCTCCCGGAGCGAAAACCGCGTTCACGTCGTTCTCCACACTTTGCAGCGAGTGCAATTGATACAAATCGAAACGGTCCGTTTCAAGCAGGCGCAGCGATTCTTCCAACTCCGTCTGGGCGCCTTCCGCCGAGCGCTCCCGCGTTTTGCACGCCAAAAAACAGTCATCGCGATAGGGCGCGAGCGCAGGCCCTAGTTTTTCCTGCGCATTTCCGTAGAACGGCCCGACATCGAAATAGTTAACGCCAGCCTCGACAGCTTCGGATACATATCGGCTCGCCGTCTCTGGAAAAACATTCGTGACGATGACCCCGCCAAACCCCAACATCGAAATCGTATCGCTCTTCGT
>DTSJ01000328.1:0-377 GCA_012965445.1 Candidatus Hydrogenedentota bacterium | reverse complement strand
CTTTCTGCGTGGATTTAACAACTATTCCGCTCACGGTGATCTGTCGCAGGCACCGTGAACCTTCGGTGAGCGGTCAGCGACCTCCACAAAAAATAGCACGGGTGAGCAATGGAGTCAACCAGTATTTCTGATCGCGATGCGGTACCTGCACATTATTGGACCGGACGATATCGCGTTCCGTAGACCAGCGCCACGAAATCGTACACGGCATGAGTGGTGATCGGTACAATCAAATCGCCGGTCCAAATGTAGAGAAGACCGAGATACAACCCAATGACACTGGCGAACACGAAATAGCTGAAGGAAAGCCAGTGGACCAGACCGAAGACCAGAGAAACGAGCATCAGGGAGAAAAACTCGCCTATGTATCCTGCAAG
>DTSJ01000327.1:8743-9003 GCA_012965445.1 Candidatus Hydrogenedentota bacterium | reverse complement strand
TGGGGCCGTCTCGATTCGTATGCTTTAAGGACCCGGACGGCACGATATTGGAACTCGTACAGATGGGGGCCTAAAGGATCGAACTGCTGATGTCCGCCATCATCGCTACGTCGGCCACCTGTCTGGACTCGTCAGAGGTGCGTGTCTAGCGGGCTGCGTCGACTCTTGACCACGACTGCAGTTCGGGTAGAACTTTCTGCGCGAAAAGTCTCATGCATTTCTCTGCATTCTCCTGACTCATGCCGCCGTAACTGATTTGT
>DTSJ01000327.1:0-8733 GCA_012965445.1 Candidatus Hydrogenedentota bacterium | reverse complement strand
ACCGTCAAATCCAAATCATCAAGTGTGTTCCGTCGACTCTCCAGTTTTTCAAGAATCTCTTGAGGCGTTCCCCAGGTATTGATGTCGACAAAGGCCTCACCGGCTGCTTCCATGCCCGTCTCGCGAAGTACTTCAGCGCCGCTGGCATAATCGTCGTAGCCTTTGACTCCGTCGAAAACGTTACTCGCCATTTCGTAATGCTCCATGACCGTGACGTAATAATTCGCCATATGCTCCCGCGCGAGCTCTTCCGCACGATCACCGCTTTCATCGCAGCATAAAAAGTCGACGCAAATGGGTGGAGGTGCCGGCCGATTGTGGTTTTCTCTGAATGAATTGCGGTACGAATCAAAATGATCTGTCATTTCCTCCCGCGGCTTCTGAGCAAAACACATCATCACCGCACCTAAAGCAGCCACTTTTGGAACGGAATGAGACGACATGGCAACCGCATGCAGACGATCCTGAAAGCTCGCAAATGGACGAGGCCGAACCTCAGTTCTTGCCTGCTTGTAATATTTCCCATCTGCTTCCACGAAGCCGGTTTCGAGACCTTCGATAATGATCCCGGCCGATTCATCGAAACGATCCCGTGCTTCTCCCATATCCACCTCAAACTACCCTCATATGACTTCGAACCACCCCCAGCGGAACCCCGGCGCAAACGCAAAAAAACGACCCGCCAATGCGAAATCAGCGGGCCGTTATTATAAAAACACTATAACTCTATCCGGCTAGCGAACCCTCTGCGCACGCCGATTCAGCAAGCATAACAAGCCAAACGTAGCAAACAGACCCATCAGAAGCCCGGGTGCAGCAAGGAACAACTGCGTCATCCAGACAATCGGCACCAGCACCGCACGAACCAAACTGCGCGCAGCGCCATGCTCAGCAATATAATCCGCGGCAACCGGACTTAAGCGATAGTAACCATCAACAAAAGCCCCGCCCAGCGCGCTTTCCAGCAAATACCCGTCACGCAATTCGCGAAGCGAAGCCACTTCCGCCGCCATCGGAGTACCATACACTGCCGTAGCAATAAAACAGCCACCACCGCCACCGCCACCGCCTCCACCGCCTCCGCCCCCAGAAGGCGCTTTAATAGAAGCCGCATACAATGCACCCGAAATAAACTCGCTCAACTGAAATGTACCCGAAACACCATTCGTCGTAATATCAGAAACATTCAATTCAACCCACGCCGCGCCGTTACCCATCAAAACCACATCGCTCGATGCCGAAGTACTCTGAACGATAGTAGTCGGATAACGATACACGGCCAAGTCCGATTTGTTCTCGAGCCCTACACTGCTCACCTGGATCAACATCGGAGCCGACGCACTCAATGCCAGTTCCTCCCATGTCCACTCGCCTCCGCCAAAGGACCCCACAATCAAAGTAACAGAAAAATAAAGCGTCGGAGCCCGAACACCAGAACCAAACTGCGTGGCAAACTCCCCGGCCGGATCAGACTCTCCAAAACCCGTGGGCGGATCAGCAAACAACGGATCCAGTCTACCGTTGCCCACAAAATTATCCATTATAAAATCCGGATCCTGCTCCGCCCGAATCACCATAACAATGCTCAGAGCATCGTCAATCTGCGGTATGCCCGCACGGTTCGTCTTGAACCACGACAGGTTCGGAACGAGAATTGTCATGTTGTACAACTGAAAATCCACCACAAATACCTTCGAATGAAACGTCAGCCCGAACGGCGCATTTCCATCCTCAATACTTTCAATCCTGCGTTCTACCCAGTAATCAGGCTGGTTAACGGGATCAGGTTGAAACTGAAAATCAAACGGGTTCCCCGCAAAAGGTGCCGTACCCGCGATCGAATCCGCATTCGGAATCCCGTTCGAATCAGAGTCAGCATCGAACGAATCCCGGATATCAATGAATATCGGAACCGAATCACTCGCATCGAAATCCAGTATGCTCGTATCCGAAATGTACCCGCTCGAACCCGTCGCAAAAGCAAACGCGCGAAGCGTCAGCGAACTGATAGCATCCGGCGCTACATTCCCGGTCGTCAAATCAATGTTCGCAACATAAGTATCCGCTGCAATTGGAATACCCGCACTACCGGTGGCTCCGTTCGACCAGTC
Organism: Candidatus Hydrogenedentota bacterium; assembly: GCA_012965445.1. The sequence goes on along the minus strand of DTSJ01000327.1, from coordinate 6,622 downwards.
GTTACCGGATACGAAACCGTCAAGACCGAAATGAACATCCTGAATCGAACCCGTCGTATCTGCCTCCACCGATATAAATTTCGATGCGGGTACCTGAGCAAAGGGCGTGAATATCGTCACCACATCATCGTCAGCGTGACTCGTGATATCTATCGATTGCCCGTGGGTCATTCCCATCGCCAAAACGCCCAAACCAAAAACGACCGACGTGAACCCGCCTCTTGCAAAAGGCAGAGAAATGAAACTCATAAGAAGATTCTCCTGTGAAAACGTAATAACACGTTCTACAATCTACTAATATTGTACGCGATTGTCAATGGTTTTTGCACTAAAAAAACAGCGCGGAAGCTTTCGCCTCCGCGCTGCACTACATATAGACTGTTTTTACAACTTCTTAGGATTGATGGCTGCGGGTTCTACGATGAGCTACCAGCAAACCTGCGCCCGCAAGCACAAGACCCATAAGGGCCATTGGAGCCGCGAGAATCAGTTTGCCAAGCAGCACGAACGGAGTCAATAGTGCACGCACCAATGCCGCAAGCATTGGGCTCTCAGCTACTTTATCCGCAACAGCCGGGCTCAACCGATAGTAGGTATCCACGAACGCCGAGCCAGCAACATTGTTCAAAAGATACATGTCGCGAACCGCGCGAAGCGTATCAATCTCAGCTGCCATCGGAGTTCCATAAGCCGCAGTAGCGATAAAGCAAGTGCTGCTGCTGCTTCCGCTTCCGCCGCCACTGCTCGCGCCGGCTCCGCCGGTCGTTGCAACAGAAATCATGGAGTTAGCATTAGACAACGCCGCGTTAATAATGCCGTCCGTAACTGTCGCACGCGTAGCGGAAGATGCCGGATCGATTTCTACGTTCGCCGCGTCAGTTTCAGGAGCAAAAGTACCATCGGATTGACGAGTAAGTCCGAATCCATACACATTTGCAGCGGTGACCGGTGTCACTGCGTCGAGAATCTCGATGTCAATCGAGAATCCTGCCGGAAGATCACCTTCGTACGCATCCCAAGTAATACCATTGTCAGTAGACACCAGGACAACGACGCGTACAATCAGGCCCTGAACAACTTCTAAGTCAGCAGGAGCAGTACCGGAACTCAGCAATTCTGCTACATCGTTAGCAAAGGTTACCATAACGACAGCATTCGTAATCACACCCGCACTCACGTAATCTGCCGCAAGGAATGCCGGACCCTCAACATTTACATCAGCCGTACGACCGCCAGACAACCCAACAACGGTGCCTACATTGGCACCATTACCATCCAAGTCTTCCAGCACAGTAACAATAACACTGCTGCCGCTACCGACATCTTGCAAACGAACCGATTCATCATTATCGTCTGGCAGAAGGTTGATGATCTGATCGTCATCCGGAATCGGATCGCCGTCATCATTGCTGTCAACATCACTCGCATCCAGGATGCTAACCGTAAGGGTAACAGGTGTCGCCGTCACCGTAGACGCCGGGTCTTCGTAATAAGCAGGTATAGTGCCTATCGCATTCAGAGTGGCCTCAAAAGAAGGTGACACGGCGCCCGTGGCGTCCACCAGATCGACCAAGCCGACCCATAAGCCCGAACCCTCATCAGTAGCATCATCCGCGAGTCCGCCGGTAACGCTTATTTCGACCGATTCCACATCGCCACTCGTTCTCGGCTGGAAAGTGACACCTTGTCCCGCAGTAAGTGACCACGAGCCACCTGAATCCACGTAAACTTCAACTGGAACTAGTAGCGTCGTCGGCAGAACCGCATTCGGCGTATAAATCTTGATCGTCGTAGCCATCGGATCGATAATTGAAATGGTCACATCCCCCAAGACATGTTTCAGGGGTAAACCCGTCGCCAGCACCAATGCCACAGCGGCACAAACGGTAACCTTGTTTTTCATCCAATCTCTTAAAGTCATCTGCAAATCTCCTACGTTGGTTTCCAAAAACAGTCTATTCAACATTTACATACAGAACATACCGGAGTGGAGACATCACAAAACCCTCCACAAACCGCACAATACGTTTATGGATACTAGCAACGCGGAGGGGCATTGTCAACACATATTTTAACTTTAGAACAAGAATCGATATTTGTCAAAGGTTAACCTCAAACATCCCCCCGTCAAGCACTTGGCATCTTTTCCGGTAGAATGGTATTATTCCCATAAAAGTCCACTATTCTTGGGGAAAGTTGACCGTTTTCGATGATTCAAGTAGTCTGCTCAAACTGTTCATTAACCATCCAGGTTCCCGCCACTGTCGCAGGACGGCAGGGCATCTGCTTCGGCTGCGGCTCACCCTTAATCGTACCCGACAGCGCCAAAGAAGCCTCCATCCAAAGCACAGAATTCGAACGCGGCGCGATCGTAAACGACCGATACGTTATCGGCGCTTCCATCGGAATAGGAGGCATGGGCGAAGTATACAAAGCACATGATCGCCTTATCGACGAGCAGGTCGCCCTCAAATTCATGAATCCGCGTGCTCTTAGGACACAGACCGGGCAGCAGCGATTCATTAAAGAAGCACAAATTGCGCGACGACTCCGCCACGAAAACATCGTTTCCGTACACGATGTCGCTACCACTCCCGAAGGCGTTCTATACCTCTCGATGGAACTCCTCAAAGGCACTACCCTTCGCGACTACCTCAGAAAATACCGAAATCTAAAGCGCCCCCTCGAGGTACGCCTCGCAATCCGCATCATACTCCAGATCCTCGAAGGACTCGAATACGCACACAAAATGGTCATTCACCGTGACTTGAAACCCGAAAACGTCATGCTCATGCCCGGCGAAAAAATCAAAGTGCTCGATTTCGGCCTCGCGATAGCCATCGAAGACGAAGGGGATAACCAGGACCCTGCCCCTGGTAAAAGGAAACGAATGATAGGGACAGCCGTATACGCATCCCCGGAGCAGCGCCGCCATCAATCTATCGATCAGCGCTCAGATGTCTACACCGTAGGTCTCATGCTGAAGGAAGTTCTCACACTTCGAACCCCCATAGACGAACAAATTGAAGTCATGCGCGCCAGAAAAGACGTCGCGCCCTCCATAGTCCAAATCCTCAATCGCGCTACCATGACCCAGAAAGAACGCAGATACCAGTCCGCAGCCGAATTTCGAAACGAGCTCGAAGCCGCCTACAACGAATCATACAAAAACAGCGAAGTCGCCGAAATTACAAACACCTCAGGCAAAACCATCGATACACGAAACATGGTTTTCATCGAAGGCGGCAGTTTTATCATGGGATCAAACGACGTTCCCGAAGAATCGCCACAGCACGAAGCATTCGTAGAACCATTCTATATTGACAAATATCCCGTCACATTCGAAGAATACGCCGAATTTATCAACGACACTGACCATAATAAAACCAAATACTGGGAAGACCCCGAACTCAACGGGCCACGCCAGCCGGCAAGTGGAATCACATTCGCCGATGCACTCGCCTACGCAAAATGGATTGGAAAACAATTGCCCTCAGAGAGACAATGGGAATGCGCCGCCCGAGGAAAAGAAGACCGTAAGTACCCCTGGGGCAGTCTCGAACCCGACACAACACTGTGCAACTACGGCGACTACCTCGGCATGCCTTCAATCGTTACCATGCACGACTCTGGACAAACCCCAGAGGGCGTGTTCGACCTCGCAGGAAACGTCTTTGAATGGACCATCGACAGCTTTGTTACCTACAACCCGAAAGGCGGGCCCTCCGCACAGAACAGCGAACCCAGAAGAGTCGTCCGCGGAGGCTCATGGCATTCCGACCCACTTGAGCTCACCGCCACATGCCGAAAAGGACTCTTCCCCGAAACACAACTCACCACCGTCGGATTTCGATGCGTCATCCCCGCGAGCCAGATCGACGGGTAACCTTCGATCAAATCGGCCTGGGCCAGTTTGCAAAAACCACCGCAGACCCCTATACTAGATTCCCAATCGGCTATTGCACCTCAGCCGAATGCGGCCTTCGATTTAGCCAAACTAATAGTGAAGGTCGCGAACCACTGGGAAAAAGGTAACGCAGCATGCTGGACGGTCAAGTACTTGTACTCAACAAATCATGGGTCGTCGTAAACGTCGCCTCAGTACGCCGTGCCATGGGACTCCTGTACCAGGACCTCGCTCGCGCCGTACATCCCGAAGATTATTCACTCTACGATTTCGATGACTGGTGCGACCTCTCCAAATTGCAAAAATCATCCCGCATGATTTCAACCCCCACCCGCGACATCCGCGTTCCCGAAGTCATCCTCCTTAACACTTTCAACGGGTTCTTCCGGCGCGAAGTGCGATTCTCACGCAGAAACATATTTGAACGAGACAAACACACCTGCCAATACTGCCGAAAAAGGCTCTCCAAATCTGAACTCACCATCGATCACGTAGTCCCCCAGTCAAAAGGCGGCAAGGATACCTGGGAAAACCTCGCGCTCGCATGCGTTACCTGCAACGTACAAAAAGCAAACCGCACCCCGAAGCAAGCCAACATGCCTCTAATCAAAAAACCCGTCAAACCCGCATGGCTCCCTGCGATGGGCATCAGAATCCCCACCACCCAGCTGTCCAGTTGGCAGCGATTCATCGATACCGCCTACTGGGATTCCGAACTCCGCGAGTAGACGAGCATGTCCCCGCCCCCCTTCGCACATGTCGCGCTGCCCCTGCCCCTAGACCAACTCTTCACCTATAAAATTCCCGAGACACTACTCGGAAAACTATGTCCCGGCATGCGCGTCATCGTGCCTTTCCAGCGCCAGATCCAGACGGGCTACATCGTCTCTCTCGAAACCGAAACCGATTTCGATAAAACCCGCAGCATCCAGGCTCTCCTCGACGAAAAACCCGTCATCCAGCCCGACATGATGAACGTCTGCGAATGGATCGCGCAATACTACTGCTGCTCACTAGGCGAAGCGCTCCACGGAACAATACCCTCGGGCATCGCAGTCCGCACCTCAAAAAAATTCACCCTCCTCACGAACAACATCACCGCCGGACGATTCACAGACTCTCAGCGTGCCCTTATCGCGACCCTCCACACCCACAAGGGAACTCTCACCGATACCCAACTCAAAAAGCACGTCGACTCGCCCACGCTCAAAAAAGACCTCCTGTCCCTCGTCAAAAGAAACCTCCTCTCCGAAGAAACAATCGTCCTCGAAGAACGCATCACCGTCCAACACGAGACCTGGCTCTCTCTGCCCGATTCACCGCCACTTTCCAAAGCCAAAATCGTCACCCTCCAGCGCCGCGCACCCAAACAGGCCGCGCTCTACCTCGACCTCCTCCGAAACTCTGGCGAACTCCTCGCGCAGACCCTCTACATGCAGCATGGCGCTTCCTCCGGTACCGCAAAAACCATGGAAGAAAAAGGGCTCCTCGAGCGCACTAAAAAAGAAATCTACCGAAGCCCCGTCATAAATCTCCTCCCCGGCGACGCCGAAAAATTTGACCTCAACCCGGAACAGCAGTCCGCATTCGATACCATCGCGGACACTCTCCAACGCGAAGAATACGCCACTTTCCTGCTCCAGGGCATCACCGGCTCTGGAAAAACCGAAGTCTATCTCCACGTGATCGAACTTACCCTCGCCCTAGACAAAACAGCCATCATGCTCGTCCCCGAAATATCACTCACCCCGCAGACCGTCGGCAGACTCATGGCACGCTTCGACAAAAAAATCGCCGTCCTCCACTCCGGCCTTTCCCAGGGCGAACGCTTCGACGAATGGCGGCGGGTCCAGCGAGGCGAAGTCCAAATCGTCGTCGGCGCACGATCGGCCATTTTCGCGCCCCTCAAAAACCTCGGCCTCATCGTCGTCGACGAAGAACACGACACCTCCTACAAACAATCAGACACACCCCGATACCACGCCCGCGACGTCGCCATCGTCCGCGCACAACAAAACCAGGCCGTGTGCATCCTCGGCTCGGCAACGCCCTCCATCGAATCCTACCAGAACACCGAACGCGGAAAATCCACCCGACTCCAGCTCAACGAGCGCGCCACATCCGGCGAACTCCCAGAAGTCGAAATTATCGACATGCGCGAAGAATCAAAGGAGCAAGCCGGCGAAGTCGTCCTCTCCAGAGTCCTCGAAACCGCAATCACCCAGCGCCTCGCGCAAAACGAACAAGTCATCCTTCTCCTCAATCGACGCGGACACTCGCCGTTCGTCCTGTGTCCGCAATGCGGATGGTCCGCCGAATGCCTGCACTGCAACGTCACCCTCACCTATCACGCCAAAGGAAACCACATGGCGTGCCACTACTGCAACGCCCAGCACCCCGTACCCCTCGTATGCGGAGAATGCCACTTCAATCCCCTCATCTACCTCGGCACCGGCACGCAGAAAATCGAAGACTACCTGCAGACTGCATACCCCGAAGCACGCATCGCGCGTATGGACCGTGACACCACCCAGGGCAAAGACAGCCACGCAAAAATCCTCCACCAATTCGCAAACCGACAAATAGATATCCTCGTCGGCACACAAATGATCGCAAAAGGACACGACTACCCCTCCGTCACGCTCGTCGGAGTCATCAACGCTGATACCGGACTCACCCTCCCCGACTTCCGCGCAGCAGAAACTGGATTCCAGC
>DTSJ01000326.1:7898-9009 GCA_012965445.1 Candidatus Hydrogenedentota bacterium | reverse complement strand
TGTGCGTCTGGCTCGACGATGCACAAGATGCCACCGGGTTTGAGGACGCGATGGAGCTCTGCGAATATCGAGTCCCATTGCTGATCGAGATGGTGCAGTACGTCGATACACGATACCGTGTCGAATGCGTCATTTTTGAAGGGCAGGGCGTTGATTGCGTCTCCGACGGTGGCATGAAGAGCGCGGCTGTTCGAGAGTTTGACGCGATATGGGGAGATATCGAGTCCAATGACGGGTGATCCATCCATGGCTTGCCCGATGATGCCGCCGCCGCAGCCGAGTTCAAGCAAGCAGCCTTTGTTCGCCACGAGCGCGTTCAGTTTGTCGAGTGATTCCTACGGGTAGTGATAGAGCACATCGGAGGAGGCGAGTTTATCGAACAAGTTACCCTGATTGGTGTATGTTGAGGTGCTGTTGATCTTCGAAATTCCGTGGATTGGGAACATTCTGAACATATCATTTCGACGATAGCGATGCAAGGGGCCGATTCAGGTGCGCTTGTTTTTTTGTAATTGAGGAGGGGACATATGTTGATTCGAGTCGATGAGGAGCGGGATCAGGAAGCGGTGTTCGCCATCAACGCGAGTGCATTTGAGACTGAGGCGGAGGCTAATCTTGTTGACGCGCTGCGCGAACGCGCCCGGCCTTTTGTTTCTCTTGTTGCAGAGGTGGAGGGGGTTGTTGTCGGGCATATCATGTTTTCGCCTGTGACTTTGTTGGGACATCCTGATTTGAAGGTGATCGGGCTTGCGCCGATGTCCGTGATGCTGGGGAAGCAGCGGACTGGTATCGGGTCGGCGATGGTGCGCGCTGGTTTGGAGGAGTGTGTAGTGGTGGGATTCGTCGCTGCTGTTGTGCTTGGACACCCTGAGTATTACCCACGTTTTGGTTTTTCGCCTTCGTGCAAATTCGACATTGATTCGGAGTATGAAGTGGCGGAGGAGGTATTTATGGCGATGGAGCTACAACCGAGGGCATTTAGAAGGGAAATCGGGGCGGATTTCGTATCATGCCGCATTTGGAGAGCTATAAAACTATTGACAAAATCAGGTTAAATCGATTTTTCTTTACAAGTTAAGAATCCTTGACATTATGTAAGGAATTTGATACA
>DTSJ01000326.1:0-7888 GCA_012965445.1 Candidatus Hydrogenedentota bacterium | reverse complement strand
TCTTTTAGAAAAAGTAAATAGTTTTTATTCACTTCAACCAACATCATTTTTTCCACAAAAAGGTCAAGCAAAATTTGATACAATTATTAACACAATATGTAGTATCCATCAACTCTGGAATACTTCTTATGGTAGCACACGCCGGTGGTCAAGGATCGCTAATTGGCGCCACTATTGGGGGATACGAGGTTGTCGCGCTTATTGGTCGGGGGGCCATGGGGGCTGTTTATCTTGCCCGCGATGTCAAACTCAAACGAATGGTGGCGCTAAAGGTTTTGCTGGGGAGTCTGGCGAAATCGCCGTCTCTGGTCAAACAGTTTCATCAGGAGGCGCAAGCATCAGCGCCGCTGAATCATCCGAGTATTGTTCGGGTGTATTCGGCGGGGATTGAGAACGGCACACCGTTCATTGCTATGGAGTATGTTGAAGGCGAACCGCTGGATCGTTTTCTAAAGCGCAAGGGCAAGGTGAAGTGGGATGTTGCCCTGCATATCGGGTACAAGCTGGCGCAGGGACTCGAAAGCGCACATAAGGCTGGTGTCGTTCACCGGGACATCAAACCGTCGAACATCATGTTGGATAAACATAGCGGCATGCGTCTGGCAGATTTCGGAATCGCGAAGATTCAATCCGGAGACGCCGCGGCCGGGGCAGGCGGGAGTTTTCTGGGTACGCCGCAGTACATGTCCCCGGAACAGGCGAAAAATGAAGAGGTTGGTCCATCGAGTGATTTGTATTCCCTGGGCGTGACCTTGTACCAGATGATATCAGGCGAACTGCCGTTCACGGGCGAATCGTCGATGGCTTTGATCAACAGTATCTGCAATGATGAGCCGACGCGACTCAACAAAATCGTTCAAGATGTGCCGGATGACGTGGCGCGTTTCGTAGCCTATTTGCTGGGCAAGACCCCGAAGGAACGACCGGCAAACGCGAGAGTCGCGTATAGCATGATGCAGCGTCTTCAGAAACAACGCGGGGAATCAACATCTATTTCGGACGGACTGAGCGGATTCGTCAAGAGCGAGATGGAGATTCGCGCGTTTCAGTCGCTGGTTCAGATGACTGCAGCAAGCAAGGACAAGAAGTCCAAAAAGGGAGTGAGAACGATACGTGCAGACTGGGGGCGAATTCGTCCGCTGGCCTTACGTGCCGCGCTCATTTGCGTGGCTGGTATCGCTGCATTCTGGATTCCCGACCTTACTTTGAGTCAGGCGTCGGTGGATATTGAGGTACGCCTGCCGGCCTCTGATGCTCTTGATTACCAGAAACTGTCGGGCGGGATTGAAGCGTATCAGATGGCGTCGGATGCGTATACGTTTTCGGAGGTGCGCTGGATAGGCGACGAGCCGATGGTGTGGCTTGAGGTGCAGGGGATTGAGGGTATGGCCACACACGGGGACATCGGAGTGATGGGTGTGGATGTGCGTGAACATCGAAGCGTGACTATTGCGCTTCCCAGCGGGCCGATGAGCCGCCCCGATGCTGATCCGGTTTATCAGGCTTCTCTGCGTAGGGCCTCGGTGATTTCTCTTGATTCCTCGCACTTTCTGGCAAACCGCTTCCTGCTTAGCGGGATTGAGAAAAGAACGGGGGAAGTGGTTGTGTTGTCGCGGCCCTGGGATCGGGCATATGCTGATCCAATGGTGCTGCTGCGTACGGGGCGGGAGAATTGGATATGGGGAGAAAAGAGCGATCAGCTCAATCCAGGAATCGGAGCGGGTATAGTGAACCCGAACGGAAAGACCATCTGTTATTTGATGGTAGACCCTGAACTGGGCCACACCTATCTACTTGAACAGTCCCTGGAGGAAGAGTGGTGGCTTGAATGGGGTATGCCGCGTACATCGCCGGGCAATGAGATCATTGCGGGAAGTGTCCAATTTACCTCTGATGGAGCGTACATATTTTATCTTCGTAAGAGGTCTGTTGGCGGTTCCGAATTATGGCGGATGTCGTCTTCTGGAAAGGAACAGGACGGTCAAGCAATAATTACGGGCGTGCGTGGATCTGCGTATTCGCTCAATCTGAACGGGGACACGGTTTTGTTAACGCTCGCCGCACGATCCTCCATAGATGATCACGATCAGGTAGCGTTGGTGCAGGTCCACACGAATAACGTGAAACGAATCGGTGCTGGACGGATAAGTAAATACGCGTGGCATCCGTCGTCTCGATACTTTGTCGTGAATCAGGCACCGCCTGTAGAAGGAGAAGGATTTTCGTCCATCGAAACAGCGGCTTCGATGTCCACTGCAGTTGGTAGCGATTCATGCGGTAGACACAGATCGTAGAGTCGTGATCACCGATATCCAAAACGGAATCAAGGCATCTTATGCCGTGTCGCCTGATGGACAATATGTTTCGGCGATTGCACAAGGCGCTTCGACTCCGTCCATGTTGGTATTGAATTGGAGCGCGCTTGGTCTGGATTGAATGCGCCAGCTATGTCGACTCGAATGAATCCGTGCATGCAGAAAAGGTACACTCCATGACAGATGACGGAAGTGCAGCCAGGGCGAGCACAATGTTTGGCGATTACGATATTATTGAGACAGTCGGTCAAGGCGGGATGGGGATCGTGTATCGGGCGACCGATACCTCTCTCGGACGTACCGTTGCGCTAAAAGTGCTGAAGGATGATCTCCGGTCCCACAAAGCGGTCGTGGCCCGTTTTCGGCGTGAAGCTCAGGCATATGCAAGTCTGAACCATCCGAATATTGTGCAGATTTACTCGGTGGGAGCGGTGGGGGGAATCCCGTATATTGCCATGGAATTGGTGGACGGCGATCCGCTGAGTAAGGTGATGAAACGCGAGCGTCGAATTCCCTGGGAACGGGCGTTGGCGATCGGCGAACAAATCGCGGAGGCACTGGGTAGCGCACACGAGGCACAGATTATTCACCGCGATATAAAGCCGGGAAATATCATCATTACACGCGATGGTCATGCCTATGTGACTGATTTCGGCATAGCGAAGGTCCTCACCGCAGAGACGCAACTGACGGTAGACGGATCTCGGCTGGGAACTCCTCAGTATATGTCGCCTGAACGATGCCAGAACGCCGAGATTACTTTTTCGAGTGACCTCTATTCACTTGGGGTTGTCCTGTTTCAGATGGTCACTGGTCGTTTACCCTATGAATCGAACGACACAATAGAGTTAATTCGCAAGATTGTTTCCGATCCGCCTCGACGAGTGTCCGACTTTATGCCGGACATCCCGGAGGATGTCGAACGTCTGATCGCATATCTTCTTGAGAAAAAGGTGGAAAATCGTCCGGCATCGGCGCATGAGTGGATCTATCTGTGTAATCGCGTACGTGAAGGCAAGTCGATGGTGGAGGATGATTCCGGGCTGGAATCCTCGCTCAAAAGTTTTCGGGATTCTCAACCGACCCCTGCTACACCCATTGCATCTGATTCCGACCTTCTGGAAGAGTCGGATTCAGTTCTTGAACGCGTGAGGAATCAATGGAACGCGCAATCGCTGAACGTGAAAACTGTAGTGGCGTGGGGGATTGTATCTGTGATAATGGGCATGATCGGATTGCTTTACACTATGGGTATCGGTCCGGCAACAGCGAACGATCTCTCTCGGCGACTCGGGGCGACTCGGGGCGACTGGAGTTCAGGGAACCGGGTTGCATCTTTTTACCCAGAGATGCCGGGTCTCACACTTGTGCAGTTAAACAATCTTGATTGGCTTCCTGACCCGGCCGGATGGATTGATGCCTCATCGGGTCTCGTACACATCGTTGGCCGTTCGGGTTCAGCGTGGGAGGGACGCCGGGGATTGGTGTCCATTCGCAAAGGAAATAAAGATGTGCGCATCGTTCTCGCTCCGACAGATGCGGAGTCGATTCGCATTGTAGGCCTGGAATCGGCACGTGCGACGGCCTACGTAGAGCTGTCCGAAAAGGGTAGTGATGAGTATCAGCTCTACGGTGCTGAGCTGGCCGCTGACGGTACCTCCGTGGTGAGGCGGCAGTCCTTGTACAACGTGATTGGTAAACCAGCCAGAGATGCATTCAGCGCAGTTGAGCAGATCGTGTTTCTGAGCTCTGACAATCGAATGATAGTGATTGGAGAATCCCTGGCGACACCGGGGGAATCGGGAATCTATGTGTTCGAAAAGGGAAAATCCGCCGGTCGGTCGATAGTTCCACCGGGCATGCCTATCGGGAAGATCGCTGCCACGGATGACGAGAGCCGCGTAGCATTTTCCAGACATGATGAGGACGGAAATTGGCGAATGTACACTGCGGCAATAGGCGGAGCGGGTCAGTCTGAAGAGTTGGTTTCCTCAATGCTGACGGCTGAAGGTTCGTTTGCGGTGCATCCATCTGAAGAACTGATTGCCGTAGCGGAGGCAGGGGCGGGCAATGTACAGGAGGTTGTTTTGTATAGTTTGCGCAACAGAACGCGTACTCTGCTGATTCCGAATGCCTCCGATGTGCGGTGGCATCCAAGTGGTGTTGATGTGATCGCACTGGCTCCGGACCTTAAAGATGTGAATCAGCTGTGGCAGGTGTCGACCGCTGATCCGCATCCGCGTAAACAATTGACGTTTCTTGAAGACGGAGTCAGCGACATCGGCCGGATCTCGAACGATGGGAAAACACTATTGGCCATTACAGATTCCGACACAAAATCCTTACTGGTCGTGATGGATTTGGAACAGCTGGCATCGGGTCTCTGATGAGCGAAACTCACTCGCGCTTTCGTTCATAAATTACGAACCCGTTTAAGCGTATTTGTATTGTATTCTTTCGTGTATCAACTTCGACCGGACGACCCTTCTGTTTCCAATGATTTAGATACGTCGTGGCTCGTTCAAGGGAGTTCTGGGCGCACAAAATGCGCACGATGTTCTGGCGTGCAGCATCGTAATCGGGATCGGCCCGCAAGGCATCATCAAGTCGCGCAACGGCCATGTCGAAATCACCCCCTGATTCAAGATGCAATGCAATGTCGTTGTGGGTGCCAGCGTGATCCGGGAATGCTTCGGAAATTTCTATCAAGGTCTTATACGAGCCATCCATATCTCCCGCCTCGCGCTGACAGACTGAGATATTGTACCAGGGTTGGGGATCGTCTGGATCCAGTTCTCGTGCCTTGGCGTAGGTATCTTGAGCTTCCTTGAACTTTTCGAGTGCTTGGCAGGCACGGCCGATATTGTTCCAGTGTAAGCTGCTTTCGTGGAGGGCATTGGCACTCTCGAGAAGATCGAGAACCCGTTCAGGCATATCGAATTGAAGGTAGACTACTCCGAGATCGTGGAGATTCTGAAAGTCTTCGGGGTCTTTCCTGACCAGTTTCTCTCCAAACTTTGCAGCATTGATCAGATGCCCGATTTTCCACCAATGAAGGAATTGCTCCTTGAGCTGTTCTTTACTGGCAAACAGACCGAATACCATAATTAAGTCCAGTAGAGAAGTCGGAATCTACACGAATACATTCGCCGGGATTCAGGATTTAGAATCAAACAGTTCCTGTAGGCGCGTATTTCCGATTTGATTCAGGGCCCTTCGCAATTCAACTCGTTGTTCTTTCGTGATACTTGAAATTTTCATGAGTACGCCAATGAAATTGTGCCAGGAAAACCGCAAAATGGTGGAGCGTTCACTGGCGCATATAGTGGCAACCCGTTGACCTTTGTCATTCATCTGGCGCATTTCTCCAAACAGTTCTGGCGCTTTGACAATTTTCGGGTAGGTATTGCCGTGGGATATCTCGACGCTTCCTGAAATGAGGAGTACGCCTGTGTTGTCGCCTTCCTCACCTTCATGGTAAAGAGTCTCGCCTTTGTTCAGCATGAGTTCTTCAGATATGGAATCGAGAATTTGTACGACTGCATCCTGCAACACGGGCGACAAATCTTTTATCAGGGGCACCGACGCGATTTTTTTCGATTGATTGACCATGGAGAAATCCCGAATCCCGTTCCTGATTGTTCGTCCCGAACATCGTATCACATGAGGTTGAGCATTACGAAGGTGGATGCTCTTGCGGGCTAGGCCGCGCGCTGGGGACGCGAGCGAAGCAGCTTACCCAGATTTTTCGGTGAGTCGTGCCATGCGATCGCACGATCATAGTCCGGATACTCGCGTTCCATTTGGTTGAAGGTTTTTGAGTGGATGATCCGCCTGCCGGAGGGATGGATCTGAATGCCGAGGTGGGCGTGGAGCATCTCGTGGAAAACGACGTAGCGTACGAAAAACTCGGGTACGAATTCCTGATCCAGATAGGGATGGATTCGAACGAGATGATCTTCAGGGGAGTAGCTTCCGAACCGAATCGAGCGTCTGTTTCGTTTTGAGGGAAGTTTTCCCCAGGTAATGGGCACATCGACCGAATCGGAGAAATACTCGGTGTTGACTTCGTCGTAAAGCATTTGCAGGTCGTGTACGTGGCCGCGAACCCGGTAGGCTATGATTCTACTTCGTTTCTGATCGGGTATGAGGTGACGGTTTTTGCTGATGAAATGGTCGATTACAGCGGCAGAGCGTTTGCAGCGTCTGCGTTTCAGCCAAAGACCCAGCGCTCGGATTACCTCTGGACCGGCCGAGAGAAACATCCTATGGACGCGTATTTCGGCTGAATTGCCGGAGCCGGGATTGAAGGCGAGCATGCTGGAACGGTTGTTGGTGATTACCAGCTGTACAGTCATCCCGGTAACGTCTTCGAGGGCACGGTGCAGGAATGCCTCGTCAACAATCGGTAGCTCCAGCTGCATGTACGTTTCCCCCCGGAAGACCTTCTCTGCGTACTGACCATAGACTAGCGATATTTAGCAGAAAAGTCAATAGCTTACTGAGCCAAAACTGATTTTTGGCGGGTGGAAAAGGCTTGATTTTGGCTGTTATGCTGAATTGGTCTGCACAGTGCGCATATTCCGCCGTTCAACCAAATCAAGTCGGATAAATCAGCATGAATGATCGCGAAAACCTTATAATACCGGAGAGAATTCCGGCAATTGAACTGGATACGCTAGGGTCCGGTTTTTCGATGGCATCGGACCATCAGACGGGCTCGCTACTGAGGACGCTGGTTGCAACGAAGAGGGGCGGGCGTGTGCTGGAATTGGGCACGGGTACGGGGCTTTCGACTTGTTGGATGCTTGACGGTATGGACGCTGAGGCATCGCTGACTACTGTTGACATCGATTTGACCTTCGTTGGCGTCGCTCAAAAGCATCTTTCGGGTGATGATCGGGTGAAGTTTCATGTAAGGGATGGCTCGGATTTTCTACGGGGCGAGGCTGAGAAGGAGTACGATTTTATATTTGCGGATACGTGGCCCGGGAAGTATTGGGACCTGGATTTGGCGCTGGGACTTCTGCAGGTCGGGGGACTCTACGTGATCGACGATATGCTGCCGCAGGAGAACTGGCCTGAGGACCATCCGTCGAAGGTTTCTGCATTACTCGAAGTGTTAGAAGGCCGTGATGATTTGGTTATTACGAAGCTGGCGTGGTCTACGGGTATCGTGATCGCAACTAAAAAATGATCTGCATATGATTGAAATTCCGGAGAAAGCGTTGACATGTTGAACAAAACCGTGTCTTTGATAGCCGCTCTGACCATTTCAGGGAGCTGCGTCGCGACCGGCGGGCATGATTTCGCACTGGATATCGGTGATGGTTACGCGATTCATCGAAACAATTCAACGGAAGTTGTTGTCGGCAAGCGCGATGGAGGTATTGTCCTGTTTCCCGAAGATTATGGCGTGAGTCGAGTGAAAGAATATATTGTGACAGACGAACATATTTTTACAAGGCATGGACGCGGCGATGCGGAAAAGCCGTTTTTCGTGATAACGAAAGAAAACGACGAAGTCGCGGGTCCGTTGTCCGAACACGAATTCGGTAAACGCTCAGAAGGCG
>DTSJ01000325.1 GCA_012965445.1 Candidatus Hydrogenedentota bacterium | reverse complement strand
TTGCACGTTTACTATAATCAGCAATATCCTTTTTTAAACGGGCAATTTCCTCATTCGCTTCTGCCACCGCCCTGCGCCGTTGCCGCTTGATAGACAAATGCCTTCCCATCTTGTACGCCCTCCCCACCAAAGGCCACGACCCCACATCATCCCTCGATACGAAAAAAGTATGACAAGTCGAACCCAGCGCAAGTATATCGACATACCCGGCATGGTTCGGACAGAGTAGCACGGGCACCTCAGGCACATTCCCCTCGACCCTCACCCGAATCCCCATCCAATAGAGACAATGCCGCGGCCAAGTCACCCCGGCAGTCCGCGCGAGCTCAAGCAGTCCGTCCTCATTACGCCCAATACATCTCAGGGTACAGATCACTAACTCGACAGAAGTCATCGATATCAGAGCAATCGAGCGACAAATTGCAAGAATAGGGTTCGAAAACGCCCGACGAGTGACCGATCCCTCTGCGTCCGCTGCCGAAGTCTCGCGCGTCTCCGTATCGCTCATTTAACGATGTCCAACTGCGAAAAAGTCACGACACGCGCATCCAGCATCACCAGAAAATCAACGGTGCCGAATGCCCGGTCAATCGCGGGCGCAGAAACGACCTTGGTGCCAAGCCGCATGTATGTCCGAAACAACTTCGGCAGGGGAATCGCGTCCACCTCCACTTCATCACCACACGAAAACTCCGGCAGCACAGAAAGATATACCGAGTCATGCAAATGACCCTTCTTCCGAATCGTCTTCATCGCGCGCCAGCCGTCGAGCATGTCTCGCGTCGTCAGGGAGCAGCAGCCGAACATATAATAGAGGCCGTACAAATTCATGTACGCGCCGATCCCCTGCCACAAAGCGATCACTGCCCGCATTGATCGATGGTCAGCAGCCAGACATGCCCGGCCCAGCTCAATCGCCTCGTCAAAATATGGCTCCAGACCCGACATGTCGAATTCCTGGGCGGAGTACAGCCCTCCATGCGCAAGACCATGCGCCACGGTCTGCATCCGGTAGGTCCCGACCACCGCGCCCGTCGCCTGCTCAATCAACAGTAAATGCGTCATCTGCGCATCAAAATCGTCGCGATCAAGGCCGGTCGCAGCCGATGACGCCAGACCTTCATCCAGTTCAAGATTAAACACTTCATACCGCAAACGCAGTGCGCGCTCAACGCTGCGATCTGAATGCGCGAATCCAATCAGATAGCGGTCCCCGGCATTTCCTGGTAGACTCAGCACGTCCACAGCGCCCCACGAACCTTTGAAATCCTCTGCGGACAAAATCGGACGCGTCGTCAACCGCGTCACATCGATTTCATGCTCTGCCATACTTCGCCTCCGTTACCCGTTATTGCGCCGACGGATAATGCCGCGCGACTCTATGATACTGCAAAACGTCATTCAAAAACGGAATCGCGCCAAGCGGTCGATGTCCCGCCTTTCGGTTCTCCGCGCCAATCTCAAACAGAACCCTGAACTGTTCAAACAGCGTTCCGTATGCATCAGAAAGTGTCCCCTCCGGGTCCCAGATATGCGTGGCCTCAGCGCCAGCACCATTGATTTCTATAATCGTAAACGACTCCCCGCGCTGAAATGATTCCAGATCTTCGAAACGAACATCGAAGCGCCCGAAGTAAAAATCAGGTATCGACTTCGCAATAGAATCGATCTGCTCCGATATCGCTTCCGTCAGCATATCGCCCCCATCGCGAAACACGCATCCCTGCTTATGGTTCCCCGCAAAAACAAGCTGAAATCGCTCCCCTGCCTCCAATACCCGATCCAACTCCCCGGCATGTCGCGCGAAGAAGACGTCCGTCATCAACCGCGCCCGCGCATGGGCCTCAATCAACCCTCGAAGCGTACTCTCACCGTCCCCCGTGACCGCGAGAAATTCCTTTGACGTGACGGAGGTAATTCGACCCTTCTCCTCAGACGGCATACGATAGTAGAGCAACCCGACCTCTTCACTATAAAGACACAATTCCTGCAAACAAATCCTTGAACCCTTCGGATAGGCATCCAAATACGCCGTCAACTCTGCCCAGGTATAAATCGGACGCACCCCGACTCCTCGCTGGCCCTCATCCGGTTTCGCGACAATCGGCAATGAGATCCCAGCCTCCACAAGCACAGCCTTCGCCCCCTCAAGAAGCGTCCCGGTGTCGACAACCCCTTTCGGCACATCAAAACCGACATGCGGAGCAACCCACTGTTTCGCACCGTCCGGCACCATATCCAGAATGTCGCACTTCGATTCTCGTATCATCCCGCCGGAATAAATCGAAGGATTCACCGCCGTCGGAAGTGTCAAGCTCCGATACCGAATCGCCAGCCATCCATAATACAGCGCGACAGGCACATAGAAAATGACCGGGTGCCAGAATTCATAATACGACGATGCAACCGGCACCGCCGACTCTTCTATCAGCATTTCGTCTTCATCATTCAACTGGCGAACTGTACGACGCTGCATCCAGACGATCCACACGATCAAACCGAACACTACAGGCCACTTCAGTCCACCCAATACCGGCAACACCATCTCGCCCAGGGAGCTGATCGTCGTCAGTGCAATGAACACCCAAATCAGCGAAGCCGACAGGGCGATCGGAAGATAACGAATTGGGGAAGCCTGCGCGATTCCTGCCGCGATATTCGTTGGAAGGCGAAGCCCCGGAATAAATCGCGACACAAACAAGGCCACCACAAGATTGCGCTCAAACCAGCTCCCCGCTTTATCCAGTCGACGCTGCGATACCCAGCCCCACGCAACCGTCTTCGGCCCCAGCACGCGCCCAATCGCATACAATCCCCAGTCACCGAACCCTATCCCCAGCGAAAGACCGATCAATGCCGTCATATACAGCATCTGTTGATCAGCAACGAGTATCGCGCACATCAGCAGCGTCGGATCTTCCAGGACAAACGTGCTCAACGCCGCAAGACAGCCCTGCAATACTGGATTTTCGCCTAATTCCCGAATCGATTCTTCGATCCACGCCTGCATGCCCTAAACCTCGAGATCGGCCGGAGGCATAGAACCCGATACACACGGAATCGTGTCCACTGTCTCGGGATGCTGAGAATCCGGATGAGGCTGAGGCCAGTACCGAAGCGTCGTCTCCCCGATCACCAGATCAACCTCCACCTGAGTCACACTCCGCGTTGCCGCCCACGGCCTTTTCATCAGCGGCGACCAATCCTCGCGTCCCGACTCCTGATACAAATGAAACTTCGGCAAATGATCAACCATCTCCTCACCGGACGCTATCCATTCCGAAAAAATTTCCTCCCGCCACGCCTTCACCTCCCGGCTGTCCCACCCCGAAGAAGACCGCAGCGTCCACGCCTCATCGACATCCTGCCACACCAGTTCACCCTGACGAAGCCACGTAATGCACCGACCAATACCAGGTCCGAAAATTAACAGGTTAAAAGAAGGATAGTTCTCAGGGTCAAGACTGTTCTCGATGTAGGCAATTGCCGCATCCACGTTTCCGCTTTCCAGCACCGCAGGAATGATCTCGCCGCGGCTCTTGTAACGGCCCGTCGTGTCCGGCAGCAGACTCTCGCCCGGAAGATAGGCATTCAATAGACACGTGATCACCCCGTAAGAGTTCGCGCCCATCCACGTCCCCCCTTTTGCGCTGTCATGCGGCGCAATCCATTGCCCCCCGCCCGGTATATCGTGAATCTTCGGAGGCGATTCAGGCGCGCGGGTCAGCGCCTCATCACGGTTCATCGTCGCCAGCAGTCTGTCCGTCGATTTATAAACCGTTAACGTACACATACAGAAATCTACCCCTCGTTACCCGGGTCAGCCGACGGCGACGTTGCGGTGCGCACTGGTCGAGAATGCAAGCGGAAAATCCTGCGGCAGCTCGACTCCAGCATTCGTGCAGTGAATATACATCAGCGACAAATGATGTACCATGTGGCTGGACAAAAATATCAGCTCGCGAACGACGCTGGACTCCACAGGAGTCGGCGAACAACCCGGTGTCGGAATCTGGATGACCGTAAGCCGCTTCCCCAAAGCATGGGGATCAATCCCAATCAAGCTGGCTCGTGTCTCGTTAATCGCCTCTCGCATCGCGTTAACATCGGTCTCCAAGACCTCATCGCGGCGACGCAAATCATAGTCCACCACTCCAGAGTAAAGTCCCTCCAGAAAACACGAAATATGCTCAATTCCATGACGCAGATGGCACCCTATCGAATCATGAGTGCCCTCCCTGAACGTGTACAACGGTTCGGGTATCCGGTCCAGCAGCAGCTCGCCGCGTTCCAGCACATGAATACACCCCTGGATCGCGGGATGCACAGGCGTTTTTTCAGCCATTTTCTGCTTCTCCATTGTAAGTTCTGAGTGTATCACACTCTATAAGAATCGCCAAATCTGCCGTCCATGCAAGAAAGTAAATTTCCCGTTCGTTTACATTCATAGATACTGAAAAGGCATGTCACGAACGTGCAACAACTACGGGCTTTATGCTAATATAGGACTCGTTGAAATGACCCTGATCTGACCCAATTACACCGTTTTCGGTGTCAAGCATACCCAAAAGGAGCGTTCCATGAACAAAGCAGTATTGTCGGCCCTGAGTCTCGTAATTGCACTCAGCTCAACCGCGAAAGCAGATGAACTTAAATTCGAATACCCTGATCCCTATTTCGGTGGGACTCCTCTGGATTACTTCGGAGAAAACCTCGAAGAACCCAACTACAAACCACGCCCCGCATTCGACGCGCCCGCCGGAACCACCAATGTCGCCAAAGGCAAAGCCGTTACCGCCAGCGTCGCTAAACCTGATTTCGGAAAACTCTCCTTCCTTACCGACGGCGACAAAAGCTACGAAGAAAAAAGCCTCCTCGGACTCGCCACCGGCGTCCAGTGGATTCAAGTCGATCTCGGTGCCGTAAACAACCTTTACGCGCTGCTGCTCTGGCATTTCCACGAAGGTGATCGCGTGTACTTCGACGTAACCGTGAAAGTTGCCGAAGACGCCGAATTCACCAAAGGCGTCAAAACACTATTCAGCAACGATCACGACAACTCCTCGGAACTCGGCGTCGGAAAAGACAAAGAATACATCGAAAGCTACAAAAGCAAATTTGTAGACCTCAAAGGCGTCAGCGGACGCTACGTCCGCTTCTACAGCAAAGGAAACACCTCCGACGAATACAATCATTACGTCGAAGCAGAAATTTTCGGCAAAGCGTCAAAATAGCGGATTCGCATGACGGATTCAAACACCAACCACACTATCGCGCTCATCGTTATTCTGACGATGGGCGCTTTTTTTATTCGACTCCCCGGCCTCGAAACCAGACCGATGCACGGCGACGAAGCCAATCAGGCCTACAAAACCGGAATCCTCCTTGAACAAGGCAAGTACGTCTACGACCCACGCGATCATCACGGTCCCACCCTCTACTACCTGACCCTCATTCCCGCCTTTCTCTCCGGTGCAGACTCCTTCGAAAAAACACGCGAAACTACTTACCGCATCGTACCCTTGATCTTCGGCGCAGGACTCATCGCCGTCACCCTCCTGCTGCGTCCGGCCTTCTCCACCCGCGCCCTAATCGCAAGCGCACTCCTCGTCGCGATTTCTCCGGCGTTCGTATTCTACAGCCGCTACTACATTCAAGAAACGCTTCTCGTATTCTTCACACTTGCCGCAATAGGATTCGGCTCCCGTTTCATCCTCGCCCCATCCATCAAACGCGGAATCGCACTCGGCACTTCCCTAAGCCTCATGCACGCCACAAAAGAAACCGCCATCATCGCCTACATCTCCATGTTCGCCGGACTATGCGCCGTCTTCGCCGCTAATCGAAATTCAGACACGGTTGCGGAACTGAGAAAAAGCATCACTCCCCGCCAAATCGTCGCCCTAGTCGCAACAGCCCTAACCATCAACATCCTGCTGTACACAGCCTTCTTTACCAACCTGCGAGGCCCACTCGATTCAATCCTCACGTATTCAAACTATCTTAAACGCTCCGACGGCGCAGGCCTCCACGACAAGCCCTGGTACTACTACGTGCAATTACTCGTTTACACAAATAGAGGCCCTAAGTACTGGTTCAGCGAAGCTCTCCCCGTCGCACTGGGGTCACTCGGAATCCTCATCGCCCTTCACCAAACCCGTATGCGCCGAGCCCATCCCCTCATCCTCTTCCTCGCCGTCTACACCCTCGTCATGATCCTCATTTACTCCGTAATCCCCTACAAAACCCCGTGGACCATGCTAAGCCTGTACCACGGGTTGCTCCTTCTTGCCGGATATGCAGTCGCCGTCATCGCTGAAAAACTGAAAAACGTCCCTGCTGAAAGCATCTGCGCCCTGCTCCTCTTGGCAGGTCTCTCCCACCTCGCATATCAAACGTACCTCACAAACCATGTCATCCCCGCCGATCCCCGCAACCCATATGTCTACGCACATACGTCCTCAGCCCATCTCGATCTCATCGACCGCGTCTACGGTATCCAGGCGATTCATCCCGACCCCGACTCCATGAGCGTCAAGATAATCCAGCCCGACAATGACTACTGGCCCCTCCCATGGTACCTGCGAAAAATCGAACACGTCGGCTTCTATCCTGAAATCCCCGAATCCCCCGATGCGGACGTCATCATAGCGGCACCCTCCCTGCGGACAACACTCGCCGAAAAACTGTCAGACGATTACCAGTTAGAAATCGGAGGCCTCCGTCCATCAGTCCTGCGCGCAGTCTACATCAAGCGCGAACTCTGGGATGCCTACATGGAAACCCGCAAATAGCTGCTTTGCCCCCTACCGATACTTCCCCGCGAAAGACCTGAATCGAATAATCAAGACTTCGCGTATCATATCCAGCGAATCCCAGATCGCATGCACGCGGGTATCGATCGAATTCAGCCAGCGCACGGGGACCTCCTCGACGCGAAAGCCGTGCTTCTCCGCAATGTAGAGCATCTCGCAATCCGCGCCAAAACCGTCCGTCGTCATCAACGGAAATACCTTCTCCACACACGTGGAACGTACGCCTTTGAAACCGCACTGCGTGTCCTTGAAACTCGTAAGCCACAGCATCCGCAGCAGCACGTTATAAATCCGACCCATCGACTGCCGATACAAGGGCTGCCGAATCTGCACGTCCGAATCCGACATCGCACGTGACCCGATTACAATGTCGGCCCCGTCCTCAAACCAAGGCCACAGTTTCTCAATATCCTCGATCGGCGTCGACCCGTCTGCATCATAGATAAGCACATATTCCCCACTGCACTGAGGCGCGCCAATACGCGTCGCATAACCCTTGCCCCGGTTCTCAGCATAGGATACCAGCAGAACATTGGGATGCTTTTCAGCAACCACTTCCGCCGTGCGGTCCGCGCTCCCGTCATTTACCACCACGATCTCAGCAGCGTATGACTGCCCACCAATATACGACTCCAGAATCTCAAGGGTGCCGCAGATTCGAAACTCCTCATTATATGAAGGGATTAAAATCGACAGTTGAATGGATGGCGATGACATAAAACCTGTAAATTATTAGGATTCAGACGCAATAAGACCAATGTGAACCAGAATTGTCCCCGACAATGTATAGTTTACTAAACTTGAGACACAAAGGTACAATGAATCCTAATAATTGACTGGAATTCGCCGATAATTGGTAGACCATTGGGAAGGCTGCCCGGATATGTCACAATCACCAAATCTGCATCTGCACGAGTCCAAGGATTCTCAAGAATCCGGTATCAGACCTCGTCGTGTTCCGGTTCAGGCACGCAGCCGCGAACGTGTCCAGCGGATTCTCGATGCCGCAGCGCACCTGCCGACCGAAGAAGGCTACAACAGCGTCAAGACCAACCTCATCGCCAAACGAGCGGGCGTATCCATAGGCTCCGTATACCAGTTCTTCCCAAACCGCTACGTGATCATCAACGCCCTGGGCGAACGCTACCAGTCAAAAGTCGCGCAGGTACTGATGATGTACATGGGCCCCGACGCACCCGATGACCGCCACTGGGACGAAACCCTCGCCGAAGTCATAGACATCCTGGCGGAAATGTGGCACGACGACTGGGCCTTTCACTCAGTATGGCTCGCCATTCGCAGCACCACCGAACTCCAGGAATCGGACATTCTGTTCCGGGAAAATCTAATCGATTCCCTGCTCGTCAATTTCTGGAAAAAAGTCATCCCCGAAAAAGACGACACTCAACCCAAAACTATCGCGCGCGTCATCTTCGAAATCAGCAATCTCATGCTCGACCACTCCATGCGCAACGGCAAAAAACAAGACGAACTCATCGTCGACGAACTCAAATTCATTCTGCACAGCTACGTCACCAGTCATATTTCGACTGCCAACAACCTTACAGACGAATCCGACTATTAGTCGCAGGAGCCGCTCTCCGAATGTCCGATATTTCAAAAATCCCGTATCTGATTCGACTGCTCGATGACGATTCACCCATGGTTCAACATGCGATCCGAAAAGAGCTGGATGCCTTCGGAGACGAGCTCGACGATGCGCTCGCTTCAATTGACCAGCCCACGACCCCGGAACAGTGGGATCAACTGGAATTGATACGCGCAGACCAGCGCCGCGCGCGCCTGCTCGAAGAATGGCCCTCATGCTTCAAAATCGAAAACAGCTACGTGCAGTTGGAAACCGCCTTCTCGCTTATCTCCGACTACATGAGTCTCCATGTCAGACGCGGAGAACTCACCCGGAAGCTCAACGCACTGGCCGACAAGTTTCGCGCTGAACGCAACACATTCGACTCCTACGACCTTGCGAGATTTCTCTTCAAGACGGAAGACTTTCGCGGATGCCAGTCAGGCTACTACACCCCGGACAAAAGCAATCTCCTCGCAACCATTCAGCTCCGCTCTGGAAACCCGATAAGCCTAACGTGCATTTTCATGCTCATCGGATACCGCCTCGATCTCCCAATCCACGGGTGCAACTTCCCGGGCCACTTCCTCGGAATCGCCACCGTCGGAAACGAGCGGGTATTGGTCGACT
>DTSJ01000324.1:1709-2464 GCA_012965445.1 Candidatus Hydrogenedentota bacterium | reverse complement strand
GCAGGATGAACGCGACGATATTGCCAAACTTCCCTACTCCGACGACGAATGGAAAGACATGAGCTGCTCAAAAGCACTGCACGGGGAAGCCGGATTCACTACACTTGAGCGCGTCGGCACACGACCCTGCCTGGACATCAATGGAATCTGGGGCGGTTTCACAGGCGAAGGCGCGAAAACAGTCCTTCCCGCAGTAGCCACGGCCAAACTTTCTTCCCGCCTCGTTGCGAATCAGAAACATGTAGACATTCCGGCTATGCTAAACGCCTACATGGAAGCCAACGTACCAGAGGGCATCGACTGGGTTGTACGCGACCTTGGAGGCGGCCCCGCTGCAACCATGGACCGCCACTCGCCCTACATGAAAGCCGCCGAAGATGCCCTGCGCGCCACCTTCGAAAAGGACACGCTGTACTCTCCAGAAGGCGGGAGCATCCCCGTCGTGGGCATGATGCAGGAGAAGCTCGGCGCAGACTCGATCATGCTGGGATTCGCACTGCCCGACGACGGAATCCACGGCCCTAACGAGCGCCAATACCTCCCGAACTTCTTCAAAGGCATCGAAACCTATATCCATTACCTGATGTCGTTTCGCTAAGTTCAAAAAAACGACAGGCCGTACGCGATTCAGCAGTATAAGCAACACATCCCAAAGGCCAAAAATTTCAGCTAACCCTTGTTGCTGAAATGTGTTATCGTAGTCGTCAAAACAATACGAACAATTTCCGCCAGAGTCAAAAATGAGGAATGAAAGA
>DTSJ01000324.1:0-1683 GCA_012965445.1 Candidatus Hydrogenedentota bacterium | reverse complement strand
GCTGGTACTCGTAGGCACCGCTGTCGCAACACTGCAAGGCGGTTTCCTGGCTGGCTATGGAGATACTGGATGGCTCGGAATCTCCCTCGCATTCGGCGGCACCCTAGCGGTTCTGGTTCTCGTCATCGGCCCCGTCTCCGGATGCCACATCAACCCTGCTGTCACAATTCCCATGGCAATGTCCGGTCGACTACCCGGTAAACTCGTTCCCGGATATCTTATCAGCCAGATCACCGGCGCAATTGTCGCCAGCTCAGTGTTGCTCGTCCTCATGCGCAATATTCCTGGCTATGTCCTCGAAGTCGACGGACTGGGCGCGAACGGTAATCCGCGTGACATGGCAATAGTCACACTGCTCGCGTGGGAAGTTATGCTGACAGCCATGTTCCTCTTCACCATCTTCACCGCGACTCGACCCGATGCTCCCGATTTCGCCGCTCCATTCGCAATCGGAGGATTTCTCTTCGTCGCGCACCTAATCGGCGCGCAGCTGGGCGACTCCTCGCTAAACCCGGCACGAAGCCTGGGGCCCGCGTTGATCGTGCGCGGAGATGCCTTGGATATCGTATGGGTCTTCATTGTTGCACCAATAGTCGGCGGAATGCTCGGATGGGTTCTCTACTACTACCTCTACGACAATGCCGGTGGCACACCCGTGAGTAAATCTCGTGCTGCATCGGCTCCTGAACGATCGGAACCGAAACAAGAAAGATAAACCCTTGCGGAGACTAGATAGCTTTTCATTGATCTGAGACACTCGGCGTGAATAACTTTACCGGATCGCAAGTATTATCGCGCGATTCGATGTATCAGGTCCGGGTGCCGTTACCTAGAGTCCCTTCGCACAATCCACAATCGCGTCGTAGTTCGGGTGTTCGGCAATTTCAGGAACGTACTCAACGTATGCCAGCTTGTCGTCTGATCCGACTACAAACACCGCACGGCACAGAATCCGCAGGTCTGGAATAAGCGTACCGTACTTTTTGCCAAAATCGGTATCCCTGTGGTCGCTCAAGACACTCACACCGTCGCCGCCAATTGATTCCGCGCCGCAGAACCGGGCCAGCGCAACAGGCAGGTCGCAGCTGATCGTGATAAACTCGACCCCTTCCAGATTCCCCGCTTCTTCATTGAATCGCTTCGTCTGTTCCGCACAGACAGGCGTATCAACAGAGGGCACGACACTATATACCCGCGCCTTCCCCTGAAAGTCATCCAGGGAAATGTCATTCACCAAATCCTTCTTGAGCGTGGCCGAAGGTGCGGCATCCCCTACCTTCAACTCCGGTCCTTCAAGTGCAAGCGGATTTCCTTTAAGCGTAACTGATCGGTCTGACATAAATTCGGCTCCTTCACGTACAAGACACAACCGGGTGGATAGGACCAGTCGGATTCGTACACAGTTCAACTTCAATTGCGTAAATGCGAAGCGCTAATATAGCACAATACTGCACGAATCTACCGACTTCTTTACGAAGCAGATTCATGCTCTTTCAAACACCGACTAAACTCCGGCTATTTCGTAAAATCCATCTTGAACGATTCACCCAAATAGATTTCTCGCGCGAGAGGATCCTCTGCAATCTCCTGCGGAGTACCCTCAGTCATAATACTCCCGTCGTTTAGAATATACGCACGGTCGGTGATTGTCAGCGTCTCCCGCACATTGTGATCCGTAATCAA
>DTSJ01000323.1 GCA_012965445.1 Candidatus Hydrogenedentota bacterium | reverse complement strand
GTGTAAGGATAGATGGCGGGACTATCAGGAGAGTAAAGAGCAGGACTACAAGCTGATGGCTAGCGAGCTGTTTGCTCCGGCATCCCATGCAGGTGCTGAGTCAGAAGCTTTGTCTGAATAGTAACAGGGTGTATTGACTGGTGTGTGGAGGAAAGAACGATGTTGAAGATCGAAAGAGTTCGGCAAGGCGACGTGACGATCATCCGTGTAAGTGGTGACGTGGACGAGGACGGAGTGAAGGAGTTGCGCATCTCCCTCGTGAATTGTCTACGTGACAACGGCTACAACGTCATTGTTAATCTGTCGGGAATGCAATTCATCAGCTACATGGGTGTCGGTGTTCTGGTAGAGCGCCTGCGTCAGTTCCGTTCTTACAACGGTGACATGAAGTTGGTGGGATTGAATTTGTATACGCAGCGTCTGTTCCGTATGACCGGCGTGACGAACCTTTTCGAGACCTTCGAAACGGAGAGTCAAGCGGTCCAGGGATTGCAGAAGGCCGCATAGTGTGCATGTAACAGTTCTGGCGGAGGAAGCAATCGAATGGTTGCGTATTGCGCCGGACGGTGTGTATGTGGATGGAACGACCGGTTTTGGCGGTCACACGCTTCGAATTGCCGAACGACTTGGCGATGACGGGCGTGTATTCGGACTGGATCGGGATCCACAAGCAGTTGAAATGGCACGGAAACGGGTGCAGGCGTTTCCGCAAGCAACTATTCTGCATCGGAATTATGACCGACTGAGCGAGGTAGTGGAGGAACTGAAGCTGCCTCAGTTAGATGGTGTGTTAATCGATGCGGGGGTTTCGAGTATGCAGCTGGACGATCCGGCGCGCGGCTTTACCTTTCAGGAGGAGGGGCCTCTGGATATGCGGATGGATCGGACTTCGGAAGTATCTGCTGAGACTTGGCTGGCTGAGATATCGGAAAACGATCTCGCCGCTGCGTTGAAACGATACGGGGACATCCGAAAAGCGAAGACTATCGCTGCTGCGATTTGCCGGTGGCGGGTTACATCGGGCATGACGACGACTGCGGATTTGGTTGCTGCGGTGAAAGATGCACTTCCGTTTGTGTCAGGAGTTCCGGAGGAGACGAGGACGGTGTTTCAGGCGATCCGGATCGCGGTGAATAATGAGTTGAGAAGTCTGGAGCGGTTCATGGCTCAGGCGATTGACTCGTTGGAGACGGGTGGACGGTTGGTATGCATCACTTTTCATTCGGGTGAAGATCGGATTGTAAAGAATGTTTTGAAAGAGGCTGGAACTGCATCCCGACGGTCGGTTGAAGACGCTGCACGAAGCGCGGGTGAACGTGCTGACTTCTAAACCGATATCGCCGGGCGCGAACGAGATCGCGGAGAATCCGCGCGCACGTAGTGCGAAGTTGCGGGCTGCTGAAAAATTGTAGGCAAAGGCGGTGAGCGGGTATGGCTCAGAAATCCAAGCGAAAACGGTGGGCGTCGCTCCGAGGCTGGTGGAACGTACTTCCTTTTCTAGCGTCCCCAACACTCTTGCTGATGACTTTCGCGCATTGGGAAGCCGGACGACTTCAGAACCAGTATCAACGCAGTGAGCGCCTTGGAGTCATCCAGGACCTGCGGAAAGAAATCGAGTACCTCTACGATCAGGATAGGGAGTTGAATCGTATTGAGGTGATGGACAAGAAGGCGCCTGGCTGGGGACTGGGCGAACCAGATCCTGATCAAGTTGTCATTGTTTCCAGGGACGAAATTGAGAAAACGCTGTCTGGAATCGAAGCATATCGACGCGATTATCGTGAGGCGGAACTTGGGACCCGTACCGTGTTGCTCCATGTGACTTACGAAGACGAACTTCTCGCGAAAGAACTGGATGCCGCAGCAGCTGCGCGCGCGACCGGGATCAGGTAGGAGATGAAGCCAAAGAAGCGAAATAACGACGGGCGAAAGCCGAAAAACGATGCTCCGCAGACGGAGCGCTGGCATCGTATCCGAATTCAATTACTGATGGTTTGCATGACGCTTCTGTTCGGCGTCATCACTGCGCGACTGGTCCAGCTTCAGTCCGATCCCGACCTACGATTCAGCGAGGAAGATCTCAAACACATCAGTACAAAACAGCTTGAGCGTCCTCGCGGGAAAATATTCGACAGGAATCATCGCGTTCTGGCGAGCAACCGCAAAATTCCGTCTCTCAGTGTCAATCCCAGCTATGTTGAAGAGCCGGAGGTACTCGCAGGATATCTGGCGCCACGCCTTCGTTACGATGAGTCCGCGATTCTTGAGCGATTGACACGTACGAAATCCGGTCGAAAGATGAAACACGTGTGGCTGAAAAGACACATGATGCCCGACGAGTTTGCCCGACTGAGTTTGATCGAAGACGCACCTGACTCCAAGGCGCTGAACATTCACGACGATTCGCTGCGTTACTATCCTGAGAACGAATTGGCCGCGCATGTCTTGGGGTTTTCGAATCGTG
>DTSJ01000322.1 GCA_012965445.1 Candidatus Hydrogenedentota bacterium | reverse complement strand
CAATTGTCGCCGACCATATCCTGACTAACACCAGCCCGAACCCGCTACTGAGGCGACCCGATGGCGACGAACCTCGGGCGAAAAGCATGGTTGAATACCAGACGTCTCTGCGCGAATCACGGGAGCGCAATCTGGGAATCTGCCTGCCTGGACACGGCAATCTTTTTGACGACCATGTTAAAGTCATTGATCGAATTCTCGACAAGCACCGGCGCCACGAAGAAATCGTATTGAATCACATAAAGCATGGGCGTACCACACCTTACTCCATATCAAAGAAACTCTTTCCCAGACTGCCCGCGCCCCACATGCACCTTGGACTGTCGGTTTCGGTGGGTCACCTCGAAGTGCTTGAGGAACAGGGCGAGTTGGTCTCCTCGCACAGCGACGGAATACTGAACTTTTCACTCGCGTGAATCCAAATATGATCCGTTTTGGAACACTATGTGCTATAGTGGCCTCTATGTACCACTTCTAAGCATAGTAACTTGGGGAAGCGATATCGATGCGTGAAGAAGACGCACAGTTAGTTAACCGGTGTTTGACCGGAGACGCGGATGCGTTTGGCCATTTGGTCAAGCGTTATCAGCAATCGGTATACGCGACCGCTTTTTACTATGTAGGTCGATACAATGCGGCTGAGGATGTCTCCCAGGACGCATTTCTATCGGCCTACAAGAGTCTTCCGCGCCTAGACAGTCCAGAACGCTTCGGACCTTGGTTAAAGGAGATTACATGCCGGACCGCATCGAACTGGCTTCGACGCAACGGCAAAAAGTTGAAGAATGAAACACCGCTTCCGTACAAACGTACGATTTCGATGGAGGACGCGCGGGACACCCCGGTGCAGTCGCTTGAACGAGAGGAGCGGTTTAGTCAAGTTGAGCAGGCGATCGATTCGCTGCCGGAACGATATCGGTTGACGGTGGTGTTGCGTTACCTGCAGGAACTTAGTTATCGAGATATATGTGCGTTTACTGGTCAGACGCATGATGAAGTAAGAGGTGTATTGGAACGCGCGACGCGGCAATTGAGACAGGTACTGTTGGCGGCAGATGAAGAATCCGGTGGAGAATCAAGTTGGCATCGTGTATAAAAATAGAGCATTCACTACAATCGTTTATTGACGGCGAGTTGTCAGATTCGAATCGACTGATCATGGAGAATCATCTTCATGACTGTACGGCGTGCCGCACGCTTTTGAAACAACATATGCAGTGCAGCGCGGAGATGTTCGAATCCTATACACGTTATCGGTATCAAGGCGATATGACGCAGTATGTGATGGAGCACCTCCCTGAGATGGCTGATGTCTCCGACACCGGGGCAGACCTTGAACAGGTCAACCGCCGCGCGAAACACCCCTTTCGGCTGCGCGATCAGTTCAATTTTATTGTACCGTTGGCCGCGACAGTAATGATTATAGGGTTGGCGTATGTACTCAAAGCGAATTGGCCCGAAGAGGCAGTTCCCGTAGCGGTGCTGGGTTTGGTGACGTATCAGGAAGGTTCGATTTTCCGAATAGACGGCGAGAGCGACGAGCGCAACCCTGCTCGACTGAAGGCTTTTGCCATGCCTGGAGACCGTTTCGAAACGAACACAGAATCGCAGATGATGATCACGCTGATTGGTCCCACCGAGGTCAGACTGGCACAGGACACCCGAATTCTGGTCAGTGATGATCGGCGCATCAGCGTTGAGAAGGGACGCGTGTTTCTTGACGTTGCGAAAGGCAACCGTGTGTTTCGGGTGCTTACGCCGAACGGAACGGTCACGGTGTTTGGTACGTCATTCGAAGTCGACGTACTCAGGGACGAGTTGACGGTATCGGTCGCCGAAGGCGAGGTTCAGGTTGAACGAGGTGATCTGTTTAAGCAGATCTATCCAGGCGAGCAGATCCATGTGACACCGGATAGCAGAGTGATGAAGGCTGTAGCTGTCGATGTGGAAAACCGGGTGCAGTGGTCCAGAACGATTATCGCGGATGCGGATGCGGAGCATTTTTTCATAAGGAGGATTGCTGCCTTGTCTGTGCCGGATGTATTGCAGGCAGACGGCGTGTTCTTGATAGAACCGTTTGAACGTACAGTTGAAAGCGTGGAACTGGAATGGGAACCGGAGCATCTCGATGATTCGGTCGGTTATCAGGTGTATGTGTTTTCCGATAGAGATGTACTCATGTTCAAAGGGTCGATTCAGGCATCCATGTTGGAGAGCCGTAGCGATTCCAAAATACGGATTTACAACAAATCGAATCCTCAACTGAGGACGCAGTTTGCATTTGTCAAGATCGTACCCGATGTCGCAGGAGGAACCGGAGGCCTGAAATTCGTAAATTGTAATCCAATATTTGGCAATTAGAACACCTTTTTAGGGGTAAGTTCGTAAAGCAACCATAACTTGATATCCAATATGTCACTCCTTCCCCAAGGGTAACTGCAGTCAAGTTTGCTTTCGGGCTTGCCTCTAC
>DTSJ01000321.1 GCA_012965445.1 Candidatus Hydrogenedentota bacterium | reverse complement strand
GCAGAGACACGTAATCCCTACAATCCCGGGAAGCCCGAAACCGGGCGTACGCACCTCAAGATAAAGTCCACCCATCCCCAGCATCAGTAAAAGGCCCGCAATCGTCGGACTCGTCAAGAATCGAAATGCCACCTCCGCCCAGTTTGGCTCAACAATGTGATACGTACCCCCGCCCAGCATAAAATGGGTCACAGCATCATCCAGTGATTCAACCGTCCTGTCAATGATCCCGTACTTGATCGCTTCATCAGGATCCAGCGTCAGCAGCTTACCCTTCGCAAGAACAAGTTCGCTCCCGTCATCATAGACTACCGTCCCTATGTCCGGCTCGTTAGAATCCTCTGCATCCTCTTCCGCGTTCTCAGCCTCATCCTCGTCCGGCGACTTCGTATCGGCCTCATCATTCCCATCAGAATCTACCTCATACACTTCATACTCGCCAGACTCGTTCACGAACCCGCGCAGCACGATATCCTCATCCACCATCGCCTGAGCGATGTCCGAATTGTGACCGTTGGCCTTGGAAAGCGCTCGCATCTCCGCACGCATTGCAGAAACGCTCTTCTCTCCCGCAGGCGCCATCCCCTCCGAGGTCGCATACACGGGAGTCGCAGCGCCGATCGTCACGCCTTCGGTCATTATAATATCGTTGCACGCAAAACTGATCAGGGCTCCAGCGGAAATAGCACCCTTACCTTCAATATAGGCGATCGTCCGGCACGAAGCCTCACGGATCACATGCGCAATCTCAAATGCCGAATCCACGCGTCCGCCAAAAGTATTGATCTTGAATATAATCGCCTTCGCATTCAGCTCACGCGCCTCCTCGACAGCACGCTCCACGAGCACCAGCACACCCGGCTCAATGTCACCCTCAATTGGGCAAACAACGATTACATCCCCCTTCGGATCAGATACAACCTCGATATCCTCAGAAACCGCAGGCTCCTCCCCCTCCTGCCCCCAGGCAAAAGGAATACACACAAGCAAAGCCAGCATCAACCCTATCGACCTCGTAAATCTCATAAAACTCCAACACCCCATCGCCGTCCGATAAGTATCCATGCACATACTACAATCTTTACACACACTTTATTCTACCCGTCAGCTAAATCCCTGTCAATAAGGACTTTAGCCCGTAAATTTTATCCCGCAAGCTGCGTCAAAGCCCCCAGTAAATACCCAAACATCGTAGAAGCTACCCCCAGACCGATCACGACCAGATAAATCGCCAGTCCGGCGTTCACAATCGTTGAAAAAGTATTCCCCCAACGGTATGCGAGCGGCAGCGCGCCCAGCGCAGCAAGCGGCGACAACAACACCAGCACAACCAAAAGCGATTCTGCGCCATACGAGCCCATCCGACCCCACACTCCAATTTCCGGAAGCTGCCCAAAATATTCTAGAAATCCTATCGCAGCAAAAAACTCTAAACCCCACGATACAGCAAATACGCCCCCCGCGATTCCAAGCAGCCGCAACAAAGCCACCACGACTCGCCCGTCATCAACAGTCGGATAGTCCCCCGGATGCCGCTGAGTACCCAATGCAAAAGCAGCAAGGTAGACCAGAATGGCCACCGGCCCCGTAAAACATCCCAGCGCCACAAACAAGAACCGTATCATCCCCACAGACCACCCCGTCTGCACAGACATATTGTCGCACACCCCCAGCCAGTGTCGACCTCCAAAATCCTCCGCGACATCCTCATCCCCATCAATCTCCACCACCGGATCAGGCTCTGCAACCACTTGCTCTTCCTCAGCATCAGCCTCGTCCGGCTCCTTCACCGCCTCGCTCGCCTCAACCTCCTCAGAAGCGGCAACGCCCAAAGCGGACGCCTCCGCTTTCCACTCACGCTTACCCACATTCAGGCTTTCATCTTCCGGATCGACACCAGACACATCTTGGGAAGAATCCTGTTCTTTTCCCTTGGACTCAACGCCGGAGGCAGCCTCTGCTTCCGGTCCCGTATCCTCCGCTGGCTCCGCTTCCAATGCCGATTCCAGACTCTTTTTCGGCTTCACAGAAATTGTCATCCGCCTCAACAACGATTCCACCTGAGTATTCGTCACCGAATCAACGCCCAGGCCAAGCAGCTCGTCGCGAATGCGCTGTTTAATCTGCGAAAGCGCCTGCACGCGCTTATCACTGCGCAGGTCAACTAGCATCTCATCCTGCTTGCGCAAAAAAAGAGCTACCATCTCTTTTTGTTCTGACGACAACTTCATAGATACACTCCGGTTCACGCAGTATAACTTGCCGCCACCGGCAAGTTGCACCGATCCGCCAAAATTTGCTATGCTACTACCCGTAATCCCATAGGAATACGACTCAGTACTCCTGACACCAAGAGCCCCCGGATCACTGACAGGCTCCCCTCGTATCACATAACGAATCATCAAAATGAATAAAGAGGACAGGATTGTGGCTGAACGTACTTTTGTCATGGTAAAACCCGATGGTGTCGGAAGACGCTTTATCGCCGAAATCATGGGACGCTTCGAAAAACGCGGTCTCAAACTCGTCGCACTCAAAATGCAGATCATGACGGAAGAACTCGCCGGAAAACATTACGTAGAACACGCGGAGCGACCCTTCTTCCCGGACCTAATCTATTTCATCACCTCAGGCCCAACCGTTCAAATGGTGTGGGAAGGAAACGATGCCGTCGCAGTAGTACGCACCATGAACGGTGCCACGAACAGCCTCGAAGCCGATATTGGCACAATTCGTGGCGATCTCGGCCTGAGTTTACAGAACAATGTCGTCCACGCGTCGGACTCAGTCGAAACCGCGCAACGCGAGATCGCACTGTACTTTAGCGATGCGGAACTCCTCGACTACCCCATGCCCGATGACCAGTGGCTCTCATAAATTGATTCCGCCCGTAAATAGATGACACAATAAGCATTCAAAGCAATAACCGGAGGATAAGTAAAGTGGCTGGTGGTAGAAAAGTAAGACGCGCAAAGATTTCG
This sequence comes from Candidatus Hydrogenedentota bacterium, assembly GCA_012965445.1. The sequence goes on along the minus strand of DTSJ01000321.1, from coordinate 6,081 downwards.
AAACACAAACGCAAAAAGAAACGTCGCGCGAATCGTCACAAAAATAAATAATTAAGCCCGGAATACCGGATGCTTATTGATTAGTGCTTGTCGCCGTTCATCGTCGCACCACTAATGACCATGAACATCTTCCGGCCCTTCGGATTCCGAAGGGCCGGTTCTATGTCCACACAAATAGGTTGTATTCCAATCAGTAGTTCGGGGAAAACATCGCCTGCCTTAAAAACAGAGAAATCCAGACAAAGGTGAAACCATGTCAGACGAAAAACCAGAAATCTTCATAGACGAAGACTGGAAATCGCAGGTCGAAAAAGAAAAAATACAGGCCTCCGAGCAAGCTGCCGACACCGACCCGCAAGAAATCGAAGGCGATGCTCCCCTCGGTGAAGATCCAAATTTCACCGTCTTCGACTCCCTCACATCAGGACTCGCAGCACAAACCATGGTCGCACTCGGTCTGGCAGGCGAAGAAGGCCACCAAGTACAAGTCGACCTCGGATACGCACACCACCTCATCGGCACACTCATCATGCTCCGGGAAAAAACCGCCGGTAACCTCGAAGAAGGGGAAGCGGCAAATCTCGAAGAAGCCATCGGAGAACTCACGCGCGTGTTCTCCGTTCGGGAAGACCAAATTCGCGATATGCAAGATCAACAACCGGATGCAAAGCCCGACCTCCGCATCCTCGACAAAGACTAGGTAGCGGAGACTATCATGCCGGGATACATCATCGTTGGAATGCAGTGGGGCGACGAAGGAAAAGGGAAAACCGTCGACTTCCTCACAAAAGACGCAGAAATGGTCGTGCGATACCAGGGCGGAAACAACGCCGGACACACCGTTGTCGTTAACGAAAAAGAAACCGTCCTCCACCTCATCCCCTGCGGAATCCTCCACCCCGAATGCACCTGCATCATCGGAAACGGAACCGTCATCGACCCCAAAGTACTCATCCAGGAACTCGACGACCTCGCAAAAGCCGACTGCGAAGTAGATGGACGCCTCCACATCTCCGAAGGCGCGCACATCATCCTGCCCTATCACAAAGCGCTCGACGGCGCACAGGAAGCATTCCGAGGCGCAAACAAAATCGGAACGACGAACCGAGGAATCGGCCCCTGCTATGCCGACAAAGCGGACCGCTTCGGCATCAGATTCGGCGACCTCATCGAACCCGAAATCTTCCGCGAAAAACTCAAGAACGTCCTCGAATTCAAAAACAGACTACTCACCAGTGCATTCCAGCAAGAACCCCTCGACTTCCAGGAAATCATCGACGAATATACGCTATACGCCGACCGCCTCCGACGCTACGCTGCCGACACCGTCCTAATGGTAAACGAAGCACAGCAAGCCGACAAAAACATCGTCTTCGAAGGCGCTCAGGGCGCTATGCTCGACATCGACCACGGAACATTCCCCTACGTCACCTCCTCTACCACCATGGCAGGCGGCGTTTTCTCCGGAGCAGGCATCGGCCCCAACAGCATCGAAGGCGTCATCGGCATCGTAAAAGCCTACACCACACGCGTCGGAGAAGGCCCCATGCCCTCAGAACTCCTCGACGATACCGGCGAAGCCCTCAGAAAAGCAGGGCACGAGTTCGGCGCAACAACCGGCCGCCCCCGACGTTGCGGATGGCTCGACATGGTACAGCTTCGACGCGCCGTCAAAATCTGCGGTGTCACGAGCTTCGTACTCACAAAATCAGACGTTCTCGGAATCTTCGATACCATCAAAATATGCACCGCCTACAACATAAACGGCTCCACTACCGACGAGTTCCCCACACGTCTCGCACACCTCGATGCAGCCAGCCCCGTCTGCGAAGAACACCCCGGATGGAACCAGGACATCAGCGCCTGCGAAACATGGGAATCCCTACCGGAAAACGCTAAAAAATACATCCAGCGCATCGAAGAACTCTCAGGCGTCCCCGTATCCATCGTCAGCGTAGGTCCAGGCCGCGAACAAACCATCGAGCGCTCAAACCCCTTCTAGTTCTCACAACGGGTAAAGCTGATTTACGCCACAATAATCTCTTTCATAATGACTACTTCGGGAGGCCCTGCGACCAGATCCTTAATCCTGGGGCCAAACGCTTTGTAGTGATCAGATTCCGAATGAACGCCAAGGGCTTCCTTGTCCTGGTAGCGTTCCATGATTACAGCAAGATCAGGTTCCTTCTTGGAGAAATTCAGCGAGTACAGAAAGTTCCCCTCTTCTGTCGCGACACCTTTTGCAACCTCTTTGAAAGCTTCCGTAAACTCATCGGCTTTGCCCTCTTGAAGGGGGATTTTTGCGATAACTGAAATCATGTCTGATGCTCCTGTGGTGTGTAAGGGTCGGTAGATCTAATTGAACTTCGGAGTCTACAGTGTCAACCTCGCTTTGCGCAAATGACTTTGTATTTGGATACCAGCACCGAGTTGCGTATATTGATTGCCAAGTGTTCGAAGAACCAGATTTACGGAGGATAGTAATCGATGAAGGGTTGTGAAAGCGGTATGCCGGAGGAGGAGTATTGGAATAGTTTTTTTGATGCTGCGGCGGTGATTGAGAAAATGTTTGGCGACGAGGGCAGCGTGGTTGAGCTCGGCTGCGGATACGGGACGTTTACGTTTCCAGCCGCAGAGCGCACGAGTGCCACAATATATGCCTTCGATATCGAGGCCGATCTCGTCGAACGCCTCACCCGAAGCGCTGACGCCAAAGGTATCTCGAATATCGTGGGTGAAGTACGCGATTTCGTGTCCGACGGGACCGGGCTTTCTCCCGCGAGTCAGTCCCATGTGATGCTTTACAACCTGCTACACATCGAAAACCCCGAAGGACTTGTTGCGGAGGCCTATCGTATTTTGAAGCCCGAGGGGCGGCTGTCGGTCATGCACTGGAGAAGCGATATTCCCACTCCCAGGGGGCCTTCAATCGACATTCGGCCTACACCTGAGCAGTGCAAAGCGCTAATGGAGAAAGGTGGATTCCGAAACGTGAAAGTGATTGATCTCCAGGATTGTTGTCCCTACCATTTTGGCGTTCTGGGAATTCGTTAGCGGCCCTTACTTTCGCTCAATGCGATAGCGCTTCGATATTTTATCCGGATCGCGGCCCAGACGATACATCAAAATGATGAGCTGATTGGCCAGCGTTGTTCGCCAAGGGCCCTTATCGTGCCAGCGTCGCGCGCAGGTGGTGATCGGTGTATCGCAGATTCGGATTCGCCCTGACTTCTTGATTTTTTTGACTAGAACGTAATCTTCCATGATAGGGATATCCGGGTAGCCGCATGCGCGGAGGAACGTCTCTTTTTTCATAAAGAGTCCTTGGTCACCGTACGGCATTTGTAGGCATCTGGATCGCAAGTTAGTGCCCCGGCTGATGACGTTCATCGAGAGAGAAGCGTCGTCTGTCTTGAATTGGAACGCGCCGCAGACGATGCCGGGTCTGTCGAGCGTGGATTCGATATCTTGAAAGTACGTCGGCGGGAGTTCAGTGTCGGCGTGGAGGAAAAGGACGACGTCTGCTGATGCCTGGGCCGCTCCATGGTTCATCTGGCTTGCCCGTCCCCTGGGGGCAGTGATAATGGTCGGGTTGAAGGCAGCTGCTCTTTCGAGCGTGTCGTCAGCGCTGCCCCCGTCGGCGATAATGATTTCTACCTTCGCATCCGTTCGCGTGGATCCCAAAGTTTCTTCGATGTATTCCGCTTCGTTCAGTGTCGGAATAATGATGGCCAAATCCGGGCGGTCGAATTCGGGCTGGAGGCGGTCCCATTCCGGGACGTCCTGGGGGAGGTCGATGTCGTTTAGGTAGGCGAGTCGGTGCCACGGGATTTTTTCTTCGTTGAGGCGTTTTTGGGTTTCCGAGTAGACGGTTTCGGTACCCCATTCGATGTCAGTGAAAAGGTGTCCGAGGGCGACCGCGGGCAGCGATGCGCGTGCGCCGATGAGGTAGTAGCCGCCGTCTGTAGCGGGGCCGATGGTGATGTCTTTCTTGTGCAGGGAGGTGAAGGCGGTTTCTAGAACTGTTGGGGTGATTGCGGGACAGTCGGTACCGATGACGACGGCGTAGTTGATGTCTGATACGAATGCTGATCGGATTGCTTCGAACATGCGGTCGCCGAGGTTTCCGGGATGCTGCAAAACGTATTTGTGGTTGCCGCCGAGCCATTCGATCATGGTTTCTTTGTCAGCGCCGGTGTAGTGGACCTCGATTTCGATGTTGGGCAGGAATTCGGCGGTGCGGAGGGTACGTTCCGTCATTCGGCGGTGGAGGTCGGCGGCGCCTTCCGGGCCGAGTTCGGGGATAAGGCGTGTTTTGGTTTTGCCGGGTTCGGGGTAGCGGGTGAATACGATTAAACGCCGTCCGGCCACGGCGCGGCGTTTTTCGTAGAGGTGGTATCGGGCGGCGGAGATAAAGATGGTGGAGAGGATTTTTGTGCCAGCGCCGATGACTCCGCGGAGCGTTCCGGAGACTTTGGATCGTCCGATGCGTTTTCGGTAGTCCACGGGGACTTCGCAGGTGCGGAGTTTGTGGAGCGCCGCTTTGATCTGCATTTCGACGGTCCAGCCGTAGTTGGTGTCGGCCATGTTGAGCTGCTGGAGGGAGGAGTAGCGAATCGCCCGGAAGGGGCCCAGGTCCGTGTAGCGGACGCCCCAGAAGATTCGCATGAGGAAGCACGCCAGCTGGTTGCCGAAGCGTGCCTGTGGGGTGAGTGCGCCTTTGGCGGCGTTGCCGAGTTTTCGGGAGCCGATGACCATGTCTACTTCGTCGTCGAGGATGGGTTGGATGAGTGCGTCCATCTGGTCCGGGTGGTCCGAGTAGTCCCCGTCCAGAAACACGACAATGTCAGGCTCATCAAGCGCAGCGATACCCCGCAGACACGCCGCGCCATATCCACGTCTAGGTTCGTGCACAACATTAGCACCGCATTGCTCCGCGATAGCCACAGTGTCATCAGTGGACCCATTGTCAGCCACAATGATCTCGTCAACGTAGTCAGGAATGTCCCGAAGCACGTTCGCAATCGACCCGGCTTCGTTGAGAACGGGGATTACCACTGAAATTTTTGTGTCAGTGTTCATTGGGGTATGTTATTTTTTTGGGCGGGGGGAAGCAAGGTTTGTGGCGGAGCGGTGCTCATCGCTATACTACTTTGAATTACGAAGCCTTGCAGAGACACGGAGAGGTTTTTTCACCTACAGGCTACGTGAATGAACGCGAATTAGGGAACCGACATCCTGTGTTGCTTAGAATGGCAATTAACCGGGAGAGTGATGTGAAAAAGTTTATGTGTCTTCATTGCGGATTTGAGCAGCCTACGCCCGAAATCATGGAGGCCTAGGGCGCGTGGTTCGAGTCGATCGCGGATGTGCAGCTTGAGCAGGGCGGATTCGCGGCGGGCCGGAGGATTTCCAAGGAAGGTACGGAGGATCTACCGTGGGGGATGAAGTCGATTACGGGGTATAACATCGTTGAGGCGGAATCCATGGATCTGCGGTCAAGATGGCCGAGAGTTGTCCGTATATCGCAAGCATCCGAATCTACGGGCTACGCTAGGGCAAAGGCCGAAGTCGGCACCATGGGACCAAGTGGTCTTAATGGGTAGGGCGTGCTTGTTATTGGGGGTTGCCGAATGTCCTATGGCTGGCTTTCGTTACTCGGTCTCGTGTAGAAGCCTGAGTTGTTGTTTTTGAGGGCTTGTGATGCTGCGCCGATTGTTACGGTGCCGCCGCCGGTGTTCAGCAGTCTGACCTTGATCGAGATTGCGAAGGCGCCGGGGAAGGTCTGGGTGGTGGAGCCGGGCGCGATGTTGATTGTGGGGTCTGAACCGGTGATGATGACGAGGGCTTCTGGAAGGGTTCCGAACGGAACTCCCTCAGTGCCGAAACCGCCTGCGCCTGCACTGAAATCGACATAAACGTTGGTGGTGTCCGCCGCGGGAACGTCGATGGAACCTGACTGTCCAGCGAAATTCGTGGGCGAATTAGTTCCGGTAGTAAAATTTCTGTTCAGGGACAGCACGCCGTCTGTGGGGAACTGAGCGGAACTGAATGTAAATATGTCAAAGCCGCCGAAATTCA
>DTSJ01000320.1 GCA_012965445.1 Candidatus Hydrogenedentota bacterium | reverse complement strand
CCTGGCCCGCGCTCGTCCTCTGCGAGGACAAACAAATCGTCGCCTTCGTCCGCGCCCTCTCCGACGGGCAGGTCACCGCCTATATCTGCGAGTTGCTGGTCGTCCCAGCATGGCGTGGCCACGGCCTGGGCATGAAGTTCGGCGCCCTCGCCCAGGCAGGAGGCGATGCCGATGCCGGTGATGACGACGGCAACGATGAGGACAGTGAGGACAGTGCTGTCGAGGATGATGCCCCTTAGTCGTTGAGATTGAGTAAACTGTAAGAGCAGGAGTTGTGAATGAAAAAGCAGTATGTGGAAAATCTTCAGGAAGGCGATGTGGTCAACGATTATTTCGTGGCGACGCGAAAGGACCTTCGCGATACGCAGTCGGGGGGGAAATTTCTCGGCATGGTGTTTAAGGACCGCACGGGTGACGTGGGCGGTGTGATGTGGAACAATGCGGTGTCTGTATCGAACCTGTTTGATGTCGGCGATATTGTGAATGTGCGGGCAACGGTGAATACTTATCAGGGTCGTCTTCAGTTGCGGGTGGATCAGGTGCTTCCGATGAAGGAGGACGAGTACGATACCGAGGATCTGGTATTTACGCCAGAGAACACGACCGATATTTCGTCGGCATCTCTGAAAGCACTCGTTGATTCGTGTCTTGGCGATGAACCGTTTATGGAGAAATTCAACGCTTGTGCTGCGGGGAAAAAATGGCACCACGCTTTTCGGGGCGGACTTGCGCTGCATTGTTATGAGATGGCACGGGTTGCGGAGACGATGTGTGAACTGTTTCCGAATTTGGACAGGGACATGCTGCTCACAGGCGTTTTTCTGCATGATATCGGGAAAGTTGAGGAGCTCTCTCAGGGGATGTACATTGACTACACGACGGCGGGGAAACTGGTGGGGCATCTTGAGCAGGGTACGGCGATTGCGAACCGGAAGATGGACGCGATAGCTGATTTGCCTGAGACGCTGCGGCTTCAGGTTCTTCACATGATTTTGTCGCATCATGGCGAGCTGGAACTGGGCTCTCCTGTGGTGCCAAAAACGCTTGAGGCGATTGTACTCGCGCATATTGATAATCTGGACGCTCAGGCGAACGCCTTTGACAATGTTATATCGGCAAACCAGACTAAGGGCCAGGAATGGTCGGAGTATATAGGGATGATTGATCGGCAGGTCTGGAATAAAGATTTCTCCTGATTTCGTTCGCCGACTCGCAACTATAAAAAAGCCCCGGTCACCATTTCTGGTGTCCGGAGCTTTTTGTGAGTGGTTGAAATTCCTTGGGGCCGTTCAGTATTCGGGCTGATTATTATCCGCCTAGAAGCTGTAGTGCTGTTTGGGGTATTACGTTCGCCTGAGCGAGAATCGAGGTGCCTGCACTTACAAGAATCTGGTTCCGTGTAAACATGATCGTTTCGCGGGCGATGTCTGCGTCACGGATGGCACTTTCGGAGGCGACGGCGTTTTCTTCCTGAATCTGGAGTGAGTTGATTGTGAACTCGAGGCGGTTCTGGATAGCACCGAGCGTGGAACGCTGAGTATTGACAAGTCCGAGTGTGAAATTGATGCCTCCGGTCAGATTGTCGAGCAGGGCACGCGCATTTGCTTCGGTCGTAATATCGATTCCGTTGATGCCGAGACCGGTGGTGTCCATTGCTGCGCCAAATGTGGGGGTAATAAATGTAAGATCGGTTCCGCCAACCTGAAAATTAATTGTTGTCGCGGCGGCCAGCAGGAATACTCCGTTAATTTCGGTGAAAGTGGCAATGTCGTCGATTTGGGCTAAGAGCTGCTGGACTTCTAGATCGAGATCCGCGCGATTCGGAATATCGCTGAATGTTCCGTTGGCAGACTGAACGGCTAGCTCGCGAATGCGCTGCAGAATAGTTGATTGTTTCGCTGAGCGCCCCTTCAGCCGTCTGTACCAGGCCGATACCGTCCTGCGCGTTTCGCTGGGCTACCTGCGCTGCGCGGGAGACGGAACGAAATCCTTCTGCGATGGCTAAACCTGCTGCATCGTCTGCAGCGCGGTTCACACGCAGGCCGCTTGACAAGCGCTCCAGGGATCTGTTGAGGGCAAGGGTTGAGCCTCGCAGGATGCGGGTGGTCCTTAGACCGGCAATGTTGGTGTTGATCTTCAGTCCCATGACGTATATACCTCCGAGTTGTCATTAACCTCTGCGTCCGTGCATCGGTCGGGGCGGTTACTGGGTTGCTGTTCGCCGCGTTGGTAGAACTATCGGCTGGGATTTTGGAAAGCTTTAGTCGAATCTCGAAATCCACGGAATCGGCTGGTTCTGAATGCGATGCCCTACATCTTCAAAAACACTAAGTGTGCTTGTCGAGGCCGTTTTCGCAGTGGTGTGTGTGGTTCTTGATTGTTGCGGCGAGTATGGCATCGTTGTCGTCGAGTTGGTCGCGGGAGGCTTCGGTGTGATAGAGGTGATACTGCTTCGCGGCGAACTTCAGCTTGCGACGTTTGATGCCTGCGAAGGTGAGTCTTGCGACAAATTCGGTGTCTTCGCGTCCCCAGCCGGCGATATCTTCGTTGTAGCCGTTTACGGCGAGTGCGTCTTCGCGCCAGTAGGCGAGGTTTGAGCCGCGGATGTCGTCATATCGGAGGGCGTCGGGGTACAGGAGGGACGTGAGCCAGGGTAGGCGGAGACTGTTCAGGGGCCTTTTTATTCCTTTTTCGAAGCTGCTGAAGGTGGTGCGTTTCTGCTGAAAAACGTCGCGGGTGAGGGATTCTTTGAGCATTGTCCGGCTGCCGGGGCAGTATGTGCCTTTTTTCGCGAAGGATTGGTGATCGCGCAGGAAATCGGGATGAAGAATGACATCTCCGTCGACCTGTATGCAGTATTCGCCTTTTGCCTGGGCGATGGCCTTGTTCAAGATCACGCTTCTGCGAAACCCGTCGTCCTCGTGCCAGAGATGACGGATAGGTACGGGCATTTCAGGGATCATCCGGTCAATCAATTCACGGGTATCGTCGCGGGAGCCGTCGTCCGCGATAATGACTTCGCAGGGCATGAGCGATTGGTGCTTGACGCTGAGGAGGACTAGCTCCAGCGCTTCTTTCCAGTTGAAGGTGGTGATGATGAGCGTAGCGGTCATAGGTGCGGCGTTTGGTATTTCTCGATACCGTTTTTGCACGACGTTGAGCGGGTGCTAATTGTATTTGCCAATATGGCGTGATTTGTGCTCAGCCGATCTTGTGATGCCTCCGGATGGTACAAATGGTACTGTTTTGCCGCAAACCGAATCTTCCGGCGTTTGACTCCGGTAAAGGTCATTCGGGCGACGAACTCTTGATCTTCGCAACCCCAACCGGATATGTCTTCGTTATATCCATTTACGGCGACTGCGTCGGATCGCCAATAGGACAGATTACATCCGTAAACCTCCGCATGGCGGCGCAGATCCAATCGGAATACAGTTGAAACCCAGCGCATGCGTGCAGTTTTGAAAACCTGCAGAAGGCCCTTGAAGGTATCGTTGAACACGATACTTTTTTGATCGAACACTTGTTTTGAGTACTCTTTACTGAGGCGAATCCGATGACCGCGAATAAAGTATCCGGGGGCGGCAAAAAATTCATGATCCTCAACAAAACAGCGGTGGAGAATAACGTCGCCGTCCACTTGAATGATGTAATCCCCTGTGGCTTTGCCAATGGCCTGGTTCAATATGACGGATCGCTGGAATCCATCGTCTTTGTGCCAAACATGTAAAACTGGTATATCGAATCTGGAGACGAACTCATCGATAAGTTCGCGTGTGTCTTCGCGTGATCCGTCGTCTGCGACAATGAATTGGTCCGGCATGCGTGTCTGGCTCAACACACTCATCAACAGGAGCTCCAGAGCTTTTTCCCAGTTATATGTGGTAACAATTAGGGTAATCGTCACGTGTAGACTCCCAGCAAATCAAAGCAACTTGTTGATTCCGTTGGCGCAGGTGCACAGCTTGTTCTCCAGGGTATGCTTCAGTATATCCATATTCCCGTCATATTTGTCGCGTGATATATCGGGGTGATACAAATGGTGCTGCTTCGCAGCGAACTTCAGTTTACGTCTGTTGATGCCGTTGAAAATCAATCGGGCAACGAATTCGGTGTCTTCTGGCCCCCACCCCAAGATGTCTTCATTGTATCCGTTTACGGTGAGGGCATCCTCTCGCCAATAGGACAGATTGGAACCGAAGACGCGTCTCCACTCCGGCGCGTCGCCTAATGTAAGCCGCGTCAAAAATGGAGACCGAATGGCATTTGAAAACCGCAGGAGTCCTTTAACGAAAGGGCTGAATTTCAGAATCTTGCTATCCAGGGCTTTCCTGGAAGTCTCTTCATCTAGCATAACGCGGTAGCCTCTGAGAAAGACCCCTGGTTCAGCGAATCGTTGTTGATCTTGGATGAAATTTCGATGGAGAATAACGTCGCCATCGGCCTGACTAACGTAGTCGCCCTGCGCTTTTGCAATGCCTTTGTTGAGGATTACTGTTCTGCGATGGCCTTCATCGGGATGCCATACGTGATGAAGTGGAATGTCGGTCGTTTCGCGCATTCGGTCAATGAGTTCACGGGTATCCTCGGTAGATCCATCGTCTGCTACAATGATTTCAAAGGGAGGCACGGTCTGTCGAAAAGCACTGAGCAGAACCATTTCCAGTGCTTCTTTCCAGTTGTAGGTCGTCACCATTAAACTGATCTTCATGAATTGATCCCTGCCCGCTACTTGAGACACAGTTTAATTATTTTCGGGCTAGTAATTCAAGAAAGGTGGATTTCGGCGAGTCGAAAAGGGCGAAATTTGATATCGAAGTCCGGGATCGTCTGTATCGGAAACCAGGCCCTGTATCAGGAACCACCGCGACTTGAACCTGGGTGGACGCTGTGCGGATAACGGTGATTGGCGAGGGTGCTGCTGCGGAGGTCGTATATCGAAAACTGCGATTGTGTGGACATCTCGTGTAGGTCAGGGTACAATGGAAATATCGGATCGACTATTGACCGGAATCAGACGATATGCTTGAAGTCGAAATATTGGGGGTTAGCGATGGGCCGCAGCATCCGGTCGTATTGCTTCGGCATGAGGATCGTATTTTGCCTATTGTCGTGGGTATTCCTGAAGCGCATGCCATCCAGATAGGGGTGCTTGACGAGAAGCTCGGCCGCCCCATGACTCACGACCTCATTTGCAATATTCTTGCTGGTTTTAATGCTGAGGTAGAGTCGCTAACGATTTACAAGCTGGAAAATGATACGTTTTTTGCCCATCTGAACGTCCACCAGCTGTCGGAAGAGGGGGATCTGGAGCAGGTATTCCGGATTGATTCGCGTCCGAGTGATGGAATCGCGGTGGCAGTGCGGCAAAAATGCCCGATTTATGTTGCGGAAGAGGTAATGGACAGTGCGGCTCACGACGTGGATATTCCGGATGACGATGAATCTGGGGAATTCGGTACTTGGGGTGGCTGATGTGTTTCATTTTGGATCTAATTTTTTGATGCCCAGTTATATTTCCTGTGACCATATATATACTTGACAAGCAGAGGTGCTTTTTTGTACACTTCTGAATTGTCTCGGAATTGACGTAACTGGTGAGTTGTGCCCCCAAGCAGGAATGATGCCCAAAATATGCCCATCGTCCATATAATTACGTCTTCGTTGCAATATCCTTTGTAAATCTCAATGAATCGGTAACCTTAATGAGGGGAAGTGTGCATGGCAGTCGCGTATAAAGGCCCTATCAATCGTCCGTCCCTGAGCGTGATTGATGATCCGGTCGAACTTCCGAATCTAATTGCAATCCAAACTAAGTCGTACGGCGATTTCCTTCAGTGGGATGTGCCGCCAGGAGAACGCGAATCGCGGGGGTTGCAAAATGTCTTCGACGATGTTTTCCCGATCGAATCTCCAGACGGGATGACGCGACTGGAGTTTGATCATTACTCGTTTACGCCTCCCAAATACAGCGTGGAAGAATGTCAGATACGCGGGGTTACGTATTCGGCAGCAATGAAATCGCTGCTGCGTCTGGTTCGCTTTGAGGATGCGGGCGGTGACGGCGAAAAACGCGAGAAGATGATGGTTGAACAGGAGGTATTTCTGGGCGACCTTCCGATCATGACGGACACGGGTACGTTCATTATCAATGGAGCGGAACGTGTTGTGGTGAGTCAGCTTCACAAATCTCCGGGTGTCTCCTTCGAAACGAAGATTCACCAGAACGGCAAGAAACTGTTGTCTGCGCGGGTGATTCCTTATCGCGGTGCGTGGCTTGAGTTTGAATATGATATCAACGATACGCTTTGGCTGACCATTGATCGGCGTTCGCGTATGCTTGCGACGACATTTCTCAAATGCTTCGATTATATCGAGCGTGAAGACATCCTCGAACTCTTTTACGACAAAGAAAAGGCTAAGCTTGGCCGCTCGAAAGTTAAAATTGGTTCGAAATCCTATGACCCGGAAGATCTAATCGGGCGTCTGGTCGCGGCGGTAGCGATTGACCCTGAAACGGGCGAGATTCTGATGGAAGCGTGTGAGGAGATTAGCGAAGTAACCATTGAAAAACTAATGGGATCGAACCTTAAAGAGATAGAGCTTCTTGATGCGAAACAAGTTGAAGCGGATTCGTCTCTGGCGCATACGCTTCAACAAGATTTGACGATTACTCAGGAAGACGCTTATCGCGAGGTATACGCTCGAATACGTCCAGGTGATCCGGCGACGGACGCGACAACGCGCACGTTCTTCCGGCGTCTGTTTTTCGATCCGAGCCGCTACGATTTTGCTCCTGTGGGACGTTATAAAATCAACCGTAAACTCGGGTTGACGATTGACCAGAACATCAAGACGATCGTGAAAGAAGACATCGTCGCAACGATGCAGTATCTGCTGCGTCTGCGCACGGGGAAAGGAGTGCTGGATGATATCGATCACCTTGGCAATCGCCGGGTTCGTGCGGTAGGCGAGCTTCTGTCGAATCAGGTCCGCATTGGGCTTGTCCGTATGGAACGCACGATTCGTGAGCGTATGAACTTCCGCGATGATGAACAGCTAACGCCGCAGAGTCTGGTGAATCCGAAGCCTGTGAGCGCGGTGATCAAAGACTTCTTTGGGCGCAGTCAGTTGTCTCACTTTATGGATCAGATCAACCCTCTGGCTGAGCTTACGCATAAACGTCGGCTGAGCGCGCTTGGGCCAGGCGGTCTGAGCCGTGAACGCGCGGGCTTCGAAGTACGCGATGTACACCCGACGCACTACGGGCGGATTTGCCCGATAGAAACTCCTGAAGGCCCGAACATTGGTCTGATGGCTTCGCTTGCGACTTTCTCGCACCTGAATGCTTACGGGTTTCTGGAGACACCTTATCGCGTCGTGAAGAACGGCAAGGTTTCCGAGGAAACTGAGGAGCTCTCGGCCTACGATGAGGACAATTATACGATAGCCCAGGCCAACGAGCCTCTGGACAAGAAGAACCGTTTTGAGAACGCGCTGGTGCTTTCGCGTCATCGCGGAGATTTCCCGCTTGCCGATCCGCAGCAGGTGGATTACATGGATATTTCGCCGAAGCAGATGGTAGGTGTTGCTGCTGCGCTTATTCCGTTTTTGGAGCATGATGATGCGAACCGTGCGCTTATGGGATCGAACATGCAGCGTCAGGCTGTTCCGCTGCTGAGAACCGACTCGCCGCTGGTGGGTACGGGCCTTGAGTATGTAGTGGCGAAGAATGCGGGTACGGTTGTGACTGCGAACCGCGCCGGCACAATCTCGTATGTAGACAGTCAGGTCGTTCGGATCAAAGTCGACAAGAAATCCGACAAAGAGAAGAACCCGTTTCACACGGAAGAGGACGAGTACGTTCTCAAAAAGTTCACGCGTTCGAACCAGAACACGTGCATCAACCAGAGCCCAATCGTGCAGACTGGAGACAAGGTTCGTCAGGGCGATATTGTGGCTGACGGCCCTGCGACGGACAACGGCGAACTTGCGCTGGGGAAAAACGTACTTGTGGCATTCTTGGCTTGGGAAGGTTACAACTACGAAGATGCCATCTTGCTGAGTGAAGACCTTGTTAAGGATGATGCGTTTACATCGGTTCATGTGCAGGTGTTTGATATTGAAGCGCGCGACACGAAGCTGGGCCCGGAAGAAATCACGCGGGACATTCCGAATGTCAGTGAAGATTCTCTGCGCCACCTGGATGATAGCGGAATCGCGAAGATCGGCTCGAAGATCAAACCGGGTGATGTGCTGGTGGGTAAGGTGACGCCTAAGGGTGAGACCGAACTCGCGCCTGAAGAGAAACTGCTGCGCGCAATCTTTGGCGAGAAAGCCGAAGATGTGCGGGATGCTTCCTTGAACGCTTCTCCTGGGACGAATGGTGTAGTGGTTGATATCCGCGTTTCGAGCCGGCGAGACAAGGGCGGTGATTCCGCTTCCAAGTCGGCGATCAACGCGCAGGTGAACAAACTCAAGCAGTCCTATGGCGAACGCCTCGAATTCGTGCGCACTACTTTCGTGGGCCTGATGAAAGACGATCTGATGGGCATTCGAATTCAGGAAAGCGTGGTTGACCATAAGACGGGCGAACTTGCCCTTGAAAAAGGGAAGCGGCTTAAAGTTTCGCAGATGGACGATACAGACTACACGGTCCTTGCGCGATTGACAATTGACGACAAGGCGGTGCAGCGCAAATTCGCGCGTCTGGTAAATATGGCAGCGATGGAAGAAGCGAAACTGATTGCGCAGCGCGACAGCTTGATCAACAACCTGCGTAAGGGCGACGAACTGCCGCCGGGTGTCATCAAGCACGTTAAAGTATACGTCGCTACGAAACGCCGCATGTCGGTGGGTGACAAAATGGCCGGCCGTCATGGAAACAAAGGAGTTGTTGCAAAGATTCTTCCACGTGAAGATATGCCGTTCCTTCCAGATGGTACACCGATTCAGATTCTGCTGAATCCGCTGGGCGTACCCTCGCGCATGAACGTGGGCCAGTTGCTGGAGACACAGCTCGGATGGGCGGCCCATGCGCTGGGCATTAAACTGATTACTCCGGTTTTCAGCGGGATAACTGAG
>DTSJ01000319.1 GCA_012965445.1 Candidatus Hydrogenedentota bacterium | reverse complement strand
TGCGTTTAGTTCTTGCACTGATGCTTTGAGAGTGGACATTTTGCCGCGTGTATCTGTAGAAGCGGAAGTAATGCTGTTGAATGCAGGGCGTTCACGTTTTACCGGGGGAGTGAGCGAATTGGAGAGTGTATCGTCGGCCGTAGTACGAATTGCTGCATTGGACTGGAGGGCAAGGTCTAGTTCGGGGTTAGCCGTGGTGACTTCGTCCATGGCGAATTCCAACGTATCAAAGGACGCTGCACTGACGGATGAGTTGATACTTTCGATTTGTGCGACTGCAATGTCGAGGCTGGCGAAACCATTCGTATCTTCGTTTGGAATACGAATCGAAGCGGTTGCCTGGTGTGTTTGGGAGACGAGACGTTGCGCTACCTCGACTCTGTCTTTCAATTGCAAAACGGTAGAGTCGATATTGAGCAGCGCAGTGTCGAGTTTCTTGATGAGCAGGTCAATGGTCTCGATCATTGACTGATTATCCATCGGATGTCTCAGCGAGTTCGCTTTCTGAATAGTCTGGGCATACATGCTCTGATCGTATTCGAATTTTCGCGTTAGTGTGGATGTGGCTTCATTGAAACTATTGATGGAGGATGCGAGGCGACTATGGGATGTTGTTGAGGCTGGCTCAATTTGTGCTAACTCGAGTTCGAGAATTTTCAGCTTTGCAGAATCCAGATCGGATGAAATCTGATGTTTCACTTTCGAATAGTCTTGGACTGCTGCCCGGAGTATCGCGGCATGGCGCAACTGATACTCGCGGATCGCGGACTGAACGAGAACAGGAGCGGCTGCTTGCTGTTCGAACAGGAAATCTTGGTCCAGGTCTTCATTCGGCGGCATCAGGGTGAGTTGAACTGTTTTACCGATTGTTTTTGCAACGACGCTGAACGCATTGTTGGTTGTCAATGTAACTTCTGTAACGAACTGTGGAGCAACCTCGGATTGGGAGGTTGTTATCGCCATGACCAAGGGGCCGCCTTCGATGTACATCTTTTCGAAATCGTCCAAAAGGATAGCGTCCATGAATGAAACTGTCAGGGAATTTTCTTTCAACACCAATGAGTAAACAGGGAGCGAAGAAAAATGGAGTCCTATGGTCGGATTCACGGCGGTAGAATCCGCATGAACACCCAACAGAGAAGCGGCTCGAGCCACCGCTGCTTCAAACGACTCAGCCCCGAGCGTGTCGCTCAACTGGCTGGCGAATGGCTCGATTGCATCGAGGTTTCGGTGTGTAAAGTCATTAGGTGACTCCGTCGCGGCCCATGATACGCCGGAAAGCGCAATCAATGCACCGAATAAGAGACTACCCCCACAGATTTTTGACATGTTTACTGCTCCTTGATCAGTTCCTTTGTTATTTCCTGGTCTTCACTCGGAATAGACAACACCACAAAATCCTTCCCGATCGATTTTACGACGATTGGATCATCATCCGGTTTATCACGGAATTCATAACCCTCTTCGACTATTTTTTCCCCAACTACGGCCATGGGCCTCGTCTCGTCGTAAATTATTGCTGTTACTTCTTTCAGTTGCGCGAGATAAACGAGACTGTCCGGCGTTATGGACGGGCTACCCCGAGGGAAAGCGGGGTTGATAGTGTCGCCGATGGTACCTTCGGTAATTGGAAGGGAAGGGTCGCGCGCTATCTGAACGTCATCGTATTGGAACTCGACAAGCTCAATATTCTGAATCAATTCCTGGATGTTTACGCTGACATCGTCGAAGACGGACTGAAACTGAACTATTCCTGTTCCGCCGCTGTCTTCGCTTGTTTCCTTCTTGGACGCCGATGAGGGAGATCCGCCTCCGGGAACACTGCTCAGGGACCTGAAAACAAATACTGCCGCCACAAGCATCAATACAGCCAAAACTATGATCTGTTTTCGATTCGCTTCGTTCACTTTTGGATACCTGTTCCCGTTTACTGTAAAAACCGATAGGTATTAAGTGTAAACTCAAAGGTCACAACACCATCGACATTTGGCTTCATTTGAAGTTCGGTGATTTTCAGATATCTGCGGAATCTCTCGAGAGTATTGATGAAGCTGGCCACTTGGTGAAAGCCTCCGGTAGCCTTAATCTTGTACGGTATAGTTTCTTTGGAACCTTGAATAGTTGAGCGGAGTGGAGAGGCATCGATTTTGACGTTTTCAGCGTCTGCCATATCTTCAAAGTCTTCAAGCAAACTGGCGATTTCGCGCTTGGATGGTAGACGACCTTCGAATTCTTGGACCAAGCTCCGAATCTTGTCTGTTTCTGCCACGTATGTTTCGATATTTTTGTGGATTTCCCTCGCTTTAGTCAGATCTCTCAGGACTTTTTCATTTTCGCCCTTCAGAAGCTCTATTTCATCAAGTTGTTTCTCGTAGACCATGAGGTAAAAGACGGCTACAAGTGCAGCTGTGATTCCTACAAACATTGCGACGGCAACCCAGTCTTTAGGACCTATCTTGCCTTTAAGAAAATCTATGAGACCTCTCATTTCGTGCCTCCACGGGTAATAAGATATTCGAGCAAAAACTTTTTAACAACGGTAGTTCCGAATTCGGTATCGTCGAAATCCCATGAGACGAGTTCGAACATACTCGAAAACTCAGGGTCCGCTTCTGCTGCCGATGTAAAAGGGCCTAAGGATACACGCCCGTCGGAATCCGGGGAAATAAACCCTTCTAGCGTCAAGATATGCTGGGTTACTTTTACTTTTTCTTTTTTGACCTTTTTTGTCTTGGGATCGATTGTTTCTACTGTATTGGTTGTGACACGCGTGTCTACTTCAATATCGCTATACCACATATTACTCAATGCCAGGCGCGAAAGATCATACAGACTTTGCGACCATATGATTCGGTCACTTGCGATTTCGTTTATTGTATCGAGTTGACTTGCCAAAGATTTCTTTTCTTCGGACAGTTGATTGTACTTTTCTACGGATTCTTGTAGAGATTCCAATTCAAGATTGTTGTGCGTCAATTCATCGTCTATTTCGCTATTCTTGGCATTATTACCCGCCCACACGTTGAAGCACGATACGACAGCGCCAGCCACGAGAAATGCACTCAAAATGTAGGGCACAGGTGTTCGTTTGACGGGACGAAGTTCTGATGGTAGTAAATTAATTGAAATCATAGTTCGGACAATCCCCGCGCGGCGAGACCGACGGCAACCATGTATTGAGCCGGATGCACATCACCACGATTCATGTTTACTTTTCCGCTTATCGAAATGCCTCCGGCAGATGGATCTGCGATCAGAATTTGATCCACTCCAAGCTCTTCAGAGAGTGCTTCACGAATCATCGGTATATGAGAGATTCCGCCGCTTAAAATTATGCGCTCGACTGGATGCTCGTATAGCTGATGTTCGTAGTAATCGAAAGATCGACGAACTTCTGTGACCAGGCGCGCTATCGGGGCGGAGAGGTTATCCGCGAGCGTGATTTCCTGTGGTGCTGCGCTCATTGCGGAAGATGCAGCGGCCATCGGGGCGGCGCTTTCGAGTCCTAGGTCATCATCATCAACGACGGCCTTTGGTTCGTCTATCACCTGGACATCAACGACATTACCGGTGTCGTCGCCGCCGGCTGAGAGGCCCGCGCCTTCTTCCATCAAACAGGCTTCAGCATCTTCGTAGTCCAAGCGTTTGGCTTTTCCGATCGCCTGAATCAATTCCTTTGCTCCCCAACTGATATCGCGAATGAAATTCGATTCACCATCTTTCGTAAAATGAATGCTTACCGACGATGCGCCGAGATTGATTAGTGCTACGCTTTCATTTTGGTTAAAGAACTTGCATTCTTCTGCAGCGTCCGCAAGTGCCAGGGAGTCGACACTCAAAATACTGTACTCAATTTCAGCAACATCGGCATACTGAATTCTTTTATCGATTACGTCGTGCTTTGCGGCCACGAGTAGTATCTTTTGCTGCTGGGTGTCGCCTTCCGGTTCTTCCGACAACAGCGACCAGTCAAGAAACACTTCAGAGAGGTCATAGGGTATGCTTTGACTTGCCTCTTGCTCGACAGCCTCGTCAAGTTCGTTTATGGGGACATCGCGTAAACGGGGATATCGAATCACTACTGACTGACCGGGGAGAGCCCCTACGAACATGGATTTATCGATTGCAAAACCGTTTATGCAACTCCTGATTGCCCGGGAGGTTGCTGCCACGGGATCTGAATTGAGGAGGTTTCGATCAATTATAGCGATGCCCTCTTGTTCTATCGTCATGCTACGTCCCGAACGTACGGCCTGGACAGCCTTCACGGAATGAGAACCTATGTCTAGTCCAATAACCTTTGAAGGTCTTCTGAATCTCACTAATCTATTGCTCCCTTACCCTCGAAAAACGGAATTTCCGTTGACCACACGCCTATCATAATTACAGTACTTGATGAATTCCCAATATTCGCGGACTGACAGGCACTCCCACGTTCATTTTACTGGCAAAATTATTTCATACAGTACCAGTAAATACTTACCTTGTCAAGCCTTAATGGGGGTGTGCGGGCTTTTCTATGTAGCCTGAATGTAGCCTGAATCCACATAATACTTGCCCGACTTGTTGGCTACCTGGTGCCGAATGAGAAATGGAATAACTGATAAAAATGATATAATCTTTATATTGTGCAAGTATATACCTTAAGATAGTCTACGACAGTATCCCTAAATTTCGATTTTGACGGAGGGGGAATTGAGACCCATGTCGAAACTTACGTTAGAAAGCCAGTAAAAAATAGTGCGAAGTGTAGGATCTGGATTGGTGAAATCTGGGTGTATTGCTTCCGTGGAAGGCGGTCTTAGTGGTGGCGAAGCAAGTTGGAGGTGTTATTGAGGATGGCGAAACGAAAAAGTCGGCAGACCCGCGTTGTGCCGTAAGACGTGCAATTTATTGAACCTTATACCTAATAGTATGTGGGATTTCGCACGATAGTCAGACGACGTCCTCTCTAGGAGGCATGCCATTGGCTATACAAATATTGAAGGCCCGATTCAAATTTAAGGTAAAAAACTGCGTGACTCCTCGAACACTACAGGCTTTTCTGCCGATATCCAAGAGTAACACGAAACTATATAATGGTCAAGGAAAGTTGGTTCGTCTGGTTCGATTTTAGAAATAGTTTTGAAATGAATCCTTTCGAACGGGTGTTACTGAGAAGCATTGGTCTGTTTAGTCGCACGTGATAACGGAGCGATTGACGACCAGGCAGCTTTTCTTAGACCTGAGATACCTGGCGTGAATAACTTTACCGGATTGCAAGGGTTATCGCGTGATTCGGTGTCTCAGGCTCGGGTAAAGTTTTTTGCGTTCGGTGGCAGAATTTTATGGATGGTGACGAAGACATGAGACCGGATTGTGTGAGCGATGTGGTGCGTTCGTACAGGGAGCAAGGCTCGGCTGCGCCTCAGAGCAGTTCGCCGATTCGTTACATCTGGCTGCATGTTACTCGAGAGGGCATTACTGGTACCCGATCAATCTCGGAAAATGGGGCAACAATGTTGCTCAATGACTGGCTCAATGTTGTGGATGAATCGGCCGCACTTGGTGCCAAGTGGATGATTGTATACTTCGATACCCATGTTGATAAGACTTCCGATGCCTGGAAGATCTGTTCGTGGGCTCAGGAGGTGCATGATATCCGCGTGGGCCTTCATATCAATTCGCGATACCTGCAACATTGGGATTTTTCGTCGCTGTCCAAACTTGATACGGAGAGAACTTTTATCGTCTCGGATCAGAGTAAGCTCCAATCACTCTCTTTCCTTGAGGAACAAGGCTATACGCTCTGCCACTCGAATATCGGAGAAGAAGACCGGGAAATGCCCTGTACGCACACGGACTCCATCGTCTGTGCTGGTGCGGACGGTGTGATGTTCTGTTGCGGGCTCGTGGTTGGTGAAGAGTCTTATCGACTTGGGGACGTTCGTTCGGATTCCGTCGGTCGGGCCATGCAGAATCATGCTGGGCTGGAGCCAATACTTTTTAGTCGGGGGCATACCGAAACTGGGTGTGACGGATGTCCGCCAATCATGGCGCAACGATTCTCTGAACAGCACTCCGGCTGAACTTTGATCGCAGATGACCTGTGGCGTAAAGTATCACTGAATTCTCATTGGCATCCCTCTAGCCGAATCCACTATCATTGCGTTCGTGTGAGGAGATGAATGAGTCCTGGTGGGCTTCCTGGTCTTCAAAACCGCGAGCCAACGCCACAATCAATGTTGACAATCTACCGTGGTGGTCGTGAACTGGTCGAAAAGGGAATCAACGATTTCGGCTGGTATAAGCCATGCCGCGACCATGAGAAATGGGGGAGGAAACCTTGGACATTATCAAGATAATTCTTTTTACGATTCTACAAATCCTCTTATTGCCTTTGTTCTTCATTGGGTTCGTAATGATCGGAACAAAACAGATTTTCGTAAGCAAAAAACTGGGACTGTCCGGGACCGCAATAGACGTTCTTCAATCGCGCTGGATTCAGCACTATTTCGGTGGCAGAAAAGATCCGCTTACAATCGAATTGGCAAAGAACCTTCCCAATATGTCGCACGTGGGCATGTGTCTCGCCATGTCCGGAGTCATATTCGCGCATCGTCTGTTCAATTATACGCCGGCCTTTTTCTCCGTTCCCAAGAAGGGCAAGGAGAACCTCTTTACTTTCTTCTATTCCAGACACCTGTTCTTTGACGAGGTGTTTGAACAACGTCTCGACGACATGGAACAAGTCGTACTCATGGGAGCCGGTTTCGATACCCGCTCATTTACATTTTGCGAAAAAGATCACCTCGCGGTATTCGAATTGGATCGGACGAACACGCAACAGATAAAAATGGATACACTGAATCAGATTGGGGTGGACACGGCATTCATAACCTTCGTTCCGGTCGATTTTAATTCTGAAGACTGGCACGAAAAACTTTTGGCGGGCGGCTTTGAACCAGGAAAGAAGACGCTATTTCTCTGGGAGGGTGTTACCCTCTATTTGGACGAAGCCGAAGTTCGAAAAACCCTCCAGCGAATTTCTGAAATCAGCGCGCCAGGAAGTATCCTCGCCCTCGACCTGTACTCGCATTCCTTAATCAACTTCGCGAAGAAACCAGCGAATGCCGTGTATAAAAACACAACCGGTGAAACCCTCGGCTTCGGTCTGGATCTCGCCACCGACCCAAAAAACAGCGTCGAAGAACTCCTGAACGATACACATCTCCAATTGAGTCGAATCCAGTTGTGCGGAGACAAACGAAAAGGCAAGGAACCCCTAGTCGCGCTCGTCGAAGCTATTGTTTCCTAACAAGCCTCGCAACGGATTGGGAATCATTTTGGACAAGGTCGCTCAAATCTCGTGTCACACTCTTGTCACACTCTTGTCACACTAACTTTCGATTTCATCACGAATCTGGTAAAATAGAGATCATAATATGAAAGAATAGGTTGAATTTACACGGAGGTGATTGTCATCTGGTGATGGCCCTGGTCTTCAAAACCAGTGGTGCGGGTGTGAGCTCGCGCGGTGGGTTCGATTCCCATCCATCTCCGCCATTTTTTGTTCCCTTGTCCCCAA
This sequence comes from Candidatus Hydrogenedentota bacterium, assembly GCA_012965445.1. The sequence goes on along the minus strand of DTSJ01000319.1, from coordinate 1,535 downwards.
GATGGAGGACGCGCCAATTAGTCTGGCCGAGCCGATAGCGATTCCGCTTTGGATACTCATTCTGTTGCCCTTCGTCGCAGTATGGGCTGCGTTTGATCGCATGATCATGCCGACGGTTCGCTGGTATATCCGGCGTAAAGTAAACCGTGCTATCTCGGAGGTGAATACGCGCCTGCGGATGACCATGCGGCATTTTCACCTTACGAAACGGCAGGTTCTTATTGATCGACTTGTTTACGATCCGCAGGTGATTAACGCGACGCAGGCGGTGACGCTTGATGTCGCTACTTCGGGGAGCGTACTTGTTGGGATAGACGAGCTTTAGCTAAGCAAAACGAGACGAGGGCCTATTCCCTTCGTTTGAAATAGGTACTCGTGACAATTCCAACAACGACGAAAACGATAACCGCTACCAAAAGTCGAAAAGTCATTTCCTGATTCCTTAATTGATAAAATATTGCTAAATTCAGACCGTCTAGCGTTTCATATTCTCCATACACTTCATAGTACAACTTATCTAGTCGGTTTATTCAGCGTGGATGCAGACATCCCTGGAATGACCCGTTTCCTTATCAGAAACCGCAAGGCGGCCCAGGAGCGTCATCTCGGGGTGGCATAGCATAACTCGTTAAATATCATATGTTTACGTATATTTACGATTGTTGAGCGTGCCTTTTGGTGTGTGTTCTTCGCTAAAGAGCGAAATAATTGTCATCATGGAACCGTTATGGACTGGACGGTGTTTTCTAGGTCTAGTGGGTCACTCTGAATATGCAGCCGTATATTCAGGTTGTGACGGACGTATTCAAAGGAGCCGAGTTATGCACGTTATTATTAAGTCATTTGTAGTTGGATTGTCCGTGTCCGGGGCGATTGCGATAGGGCAATCTGCTGAAGCTGCTGACAAGCCGACGTTCACGAAAGATGTGCTGCCGATTCTTCAGGAGAATTGTCAGGTTTGTCACCGACCGAACGGCGCGAATCTTGGTGGTATGGTGGCTCCGATGGCGCTTACGACTTATGAAGAGGCGCGTCCCTGGGCGAAGTCGATTGCGAAGAATGTGTCGCAGCGGACGATGCCGCCGTGGCACGCGGCCCCTGTTCACAATGGGGAGTTTGCGAATGAGCGGACGCTGACTCAGGAGGAGATTGATACTATCGTGGCGTGGGTTGATTCTGGAACGCTGCGCGGAAATCGGGCTGATGCGCCTGAGCCTTTGAAGTGGGACAGTTCTCAGGAATGGAGTATTGGCGAACCGGATCTGGTTCTGACGATGCCGGAGAGATACTTCGTGAATGATGATGTTGAAGATATCTATGTAAATTTCAATACTGAGATCACGGAGGAAATGATTTCCGAGGATCGGTTCATCAAGGCGATCGAATTCCGACCGGGGAGTCCGGTTGTGCATCACATTATTGCACAGCCTCTGGGCGGCATTGCTCCTGGCAACGATCCTACAGTTTACCCGGATGGTATCGGGCAGAAGTTTGGGCCGGGCGTGAATGTTGGCTGGCAGATGCATTATCACAAA
>DTSJ01000318.1 GCA_012965445.1 Candidatus Hydrogenedentota bacterium | reverse complement strand
CGTGCGTTATCTTCAGCAGGGTAACCTCTCATTGGTGCTGGAAGCTCTGCGTGAGAGGGGCCTGCTCAAACGCAATGCGCCGCATCTGGTGCGTGACCTGCCTTTTATCGTTCCGAATTATGATTGGTGGGAGGCACCTTTCTACGGCATCGGTCTGCGGATGTACGACATGCTGGCGGGCAAGCACGGCCTGGGGGCATCGAAAAACCTTTCTATGGAGGAAACCGTAGAGCGGCTGCCGACGATTGAAACACATCAGCTTCGGGGCGGTGTGCAGTATTTTGACGGCCAGTTTGACGATGCGCGGCTGGCAATCAATCTTGCTCAAACGGCGGTCGACCAGGGTGCCGTCGTTTTAAATTACTGTCCGGTCACGGAACTGCTGCACCAGGATGAAATGGTGTCAGGGCTTCGCTTCAAGGATCTGGAAACGAAGGAATCGTACGAGATTCATGCTCGCGTGGTCATCAATGCGACCGGAATATTTACTGACAATGTGCGTCGTATGGATGACTCCACGGTTCGACCAATGGTTACGTTGAGTCAAGGTATCCATGTCGTGCTTCCTCGCCGCTTTCTGGGCGGAGACACTGCCATTATGGTTCCGCATACGGATGACGGACGGGTGCTCTTCGCGATTCCATGGCATGACTGCGTTGTGGTGGGGACCACAGATACTCCGATGGAGGAGGCGACTCTTGAACCCCGCGCGCTTCCGGAGGAAATTGAATTCATCATGACGCACGCGGCACGCTATCTAACTGAAGATCCAGAGCCGTCTGATGTACTCAGCGTGTTTGCTGGACTGCGACCACTGGTGAGCGAAGGCGATGATGAGGACACGGCTGCTATCTCCCGCGACCACACGATCAGCATATCGCGTACGGGACTGCTCACAGTCACGGGAGGCAAGTGGACGACGTATCGCAAGATGGCCGAGGACACAGTCGAACATGCTGTGATGCTCGGCTCGCTCGATGATCATGCCTGTGCGACGAAAGAGCTTAATATCCACGGTTACCATCAACATGCCGAGGAGTTCGACGAACTTGAGTTTTATGGTTCCGATGCCATAAAGATTCGCGAGATCTACGAGGAATCCGCAACGCATGCTGATCGCGTTCACGAGTTGCTGAACCTTAATCCAGCCCAGATTATTTGGGCAGTTCGAAACGAAATGGCGCGTACGGTCGAGGATGTGCTTGCGCGTCGTTCGCGATGTCTCTTGCTTAATGCCCGGGCCTCCATTGAGGCGGCATCCAACGTAGCGCAGATCATGGCAGTGGAACTTGACTGCGACGAGGCTTGGGTAGAGTTGCAGGTCCAGGCATATGCAGAGCTCGCTTCTGGATATTTGATGGAATAGAGGTTTATACAGGGTTTCGAGTCCGGTTTGGCAGCCAAACAGCACGGTGATTCGCTAAATTGGCAGCTCCGTCAAAATTATCCATAAAAGCGTGAAAATGATGTATAATGCAATCGGTTCTAAAAGTTGCGGAACTACGGAAGGCTGCGAGATGACACTTAAGCATTTTGTCCGGCAACGCTACCCGCTTTTGCTCATGGACGGCACAGAGACAGTAGAGCATGTAATTGGTCGCATGATCGACGAGCATATCGGCGCCGCATTGGTATTGACGCCCGAAAAAAAAATTGCAGGAATTTTCACGGATCGGGATGTCATGACCAAAATCGTACGACCGGGTCTTGACCCTTCCACAACTCTCATCGCTGACGTAATGACTACGGATGTCGTTACTATTGAAGAGGATCAATCGCTTGATGCCACGATTCACTGCATCCAGGTTTATCAGGTGTCTCATCTTCCCATCATAAATGATGACGAACAGGTGGTAGGCATTCTCACCATTCGACGCCTGCTTCACGACAAAATCAAGGATCTGCTGAACGGGCTTCAAAATCTCGAGGCCTACCTCAACGATGCGCCCGGCGGCTAAGGGGATTGACCAGCCGTCGCAGAATGTTCTACCCTAGCAGATGACCGCTTCCCATTCTGGATCAACGATAAGGGATTTTCATACGATGAGTACAAAAAGTTCGCCGGGTCCTGACGGCTTGCAGAGGATCAAGAAACGAATCGGAGAACTCCTCGTCGAGGAAGGACTCCTCGATGAGTCACATGTTGCGGAGGCACTGTCCATTCAGAAGCGTGACGGCGGTAAAATTGTCGATATCATGATCGACTGCGGATTTCTTGATATCGAAACCTTTGAGCGATTCATGGGCAATCAGCCGAACACGGCTGCAATCGTACTTTCGAATTACAATTTGACTCCTGAAGTCTACGAACTGGTCCCGAAAGAGTTTGCAATCGAGCACGAAGTATTTCCGGTCGACAAAATGGGGAGAATGCTCACGCTTGGCATGGTCTGCCCGATTGACTGGAGGACGATCGATGAGGTCGCCAACATGACAGGACTCAGCGTATCGCCGTTTCTGTGCAGTGTAGCTGATATTCGGAAGGCATATGAGCAATACTACGGTGTGGAACGGGAGGAATCGGCGGCGGCTGATTAGTCTTTCGGGATGACTTTAGGCGAGGATGTCGTGGACCACTTTCCCATGCACGTCTGTCAGACGGAAATCGCGCCCCTGATACTTGCGGGTCAGCCTCTCGTGATCTATTCCCATCAGATGTAAAATGGTCGCATTCAGATCATGTACGTGCACTGGGTTCTCGACGATGTTGTAGCAGAAGTCGTCCGTTTCGCCGTAGGTCATGCCGCCTTTGATTCCACCGCCTGCCATCCAGATGCTGTACGAGCGCCCGTGGTGATCGCGTCCATAGTTATCCTGACGCAAGGCTCCCTGACAATAAATAGTACGCCCGAATTCGCCGGCCCAAATTACGAGCGTATCATCCAGCAGTCCTCGCTGTTTTAGGTCGGCTACAAGGGCCGCAGAACTCTGGTCCACGTCTTTGGATTGGAGTCGGATGTCGCGCGGGAGATCGCCATGTTGATCCCAGCCACGGTGGTAGAGTTGTATGAACCGTACATCGCGCTCGGCCATGCGCCGGGCCAAGAGACAATTTGCCGCGTAGGTACCCGGTTTGCGCGCGTCCTCGCCGTATAGCTCGAAAGTACTCTCTGGTTCGTCGGAAAGATCGGTCAAGTCGGGCACAGAGGCCTGCATTCTGTAGGCCATTTCATATTGGGAGATTCTTGCAAGTATCTCGGGATCGGAAAATTCCTGGTATTGGATATCGTTCAGCTTTGCGAGCCCGTCGAGCATCTGTCTTCTTGTCTGTTTGTCGATTCCCGGAGGGTTGGTCAGATACAGCACTGGATCCGTTGCTGCGCGAAAGTTGACGCCTTGATGTTCGGAGGGCAGGAAACCGGCCCCCCATAGACGCTGAAACAGTGCCTGCGCATCCCGCTTTGAGCTTCCATGTGATATCAGTACGATAAATCCTGGAAGATCCTTGTTTTCGCTGCCCAGACCGTAGCTCATCCACGCGCCCAGGGATGGTCGTCCAGGCTGTTGTGAACCGGTCTGGAGATAGGTGATGCCGGGATCGTGATTGATCGCTTCGGTGTTGAGCGTTTTGACAATACAGATATCGTCTACGATCTTGGCGGTGTGGGGGAGAAGCTCGCTAATCCACGTACCACTTTCGCCGTGCTGCTTGAAGTTGAATAAACTTGATGCGACCGGAAGCGATTTCTGTCCGGAGGTCATCCCGGTTATTCGCTGTCCGTTCCGAATCGAGTCTGGCAGTTCCGTCCCCTGAAGATCGCGCATTCGGGGCTTGTGATCGAGGAGATCTATCTGCGAGGGCCCACCGGATTGGAACAGATAGATGACCCGCTTCGCTTTCGGAGCAAAATGCAGTTTGGGTACCACGCCGCTCGCCGCGCTGGCCTGTCCATTGCCCATTATCGAAGCCAGTGCCGCCACGCCGATACCGGCACTGGCGCGCCCAAAAAATTGTCGTCGGTTGATCATTTGTTCTGCTTCAAACAGTGGATCCATGGTCGATTCTTCCTTCTTTCCCCGTTCTAAAGTATGCGAGAACACTAACTGCGCGTTATCGTCTCGTCCATATTCAGTATTGTACTTGCGACGACGATCCAGGTAGCCAGAACTCGCTTGTCCAAGTCCTGGTTGTAACTCGAATCGCCGACTTCGAGTAGTTTGTCGAACCCAGATTCCTCTGCACTGAAGCGTACGATTTGGCTATCGTAGATATCGGTGAGAATCGCAATTTCGCGTTCCGAAGCCGGACGCGCCGTCGCCAGTTCGAATGCGAAACTGATTCGTTCGGCTGTGGACTCGCCGCCTTGTTCGAGAATCCGTTGCGCCAGGCCACGCGCCGCCTCCACGAACTGTGGATCATTCATTAGTGTCAATGCCTGAAGAGGCGTGTTCGAACGGTTACGCTGTACGGTACAGGTTTCCCGGTTGGGCGCGTCGAAAACCATCATGCTTGGCGGGGGACTCGTGCGTTTCCAAAATGTATACATACTGCGTCGGAAAAGACCTTCGCCTTCATCCTGTTTGAAAATCTGCGCGGTGAAATTGCCTCCGTACCCGACCTCCTGCCACAAACCGGGGGGCTGATAGGGGAGAACACTCTTGCCGCCTTTACGATGGACGAGTAGGCCGGAGACCGCCAAAGCACTGTCACGTACTACTTCAGCGTCAACGCGGAACCGCGCTGCTCGCGCAAGGTATTTGTTCTCCGGATCTTTCGCGTAGACCTCGCGCGAGACTTTGGAGGATTGTCTGTAGGTCGAGGACATCAAAATCAGCCGTTGAAGGGCCTTCACGTCCCATCCGCTTTCCACGAATTCAGCGGCCAGCCAATCCAGTAGTTCCGGGTGTGTGGGCCATTGACCCTGCGAACCGAAGTCCTCTGGCGTCGCGACCAACCCTGTTCCAAAGAAGCGCGTCCACATGCGGTTGACCGTTACGCGTGACGTGAGGGGGTTGTCTTCGGAAACCAACCACCTGGCGAGGCCGAGCCGATTCTTCGGGGCGTCGTCAGGCAGTCGACTTAGAAAGGCCGGAGTATTGGCCGTAACTTTTTCCGTCGGGTTATCATAGTCCCCGCGGTTCAGGATAAAAGTTTCACGCGGTGTCCCCATCTCGCCCATGACCATTGTCATCGGAGTGTCTTTTTCGAGCTGAGCTTTTTCTCCTTCAATTTTGGCGAGGACACTTGACCGTTCGTCCCATTGGTCCCAATGCGTAGAACGATACTCTCGCTTGGCGTACTCCTCTTCCGCATTCGTCCACTCCGATTTCGGCTTGGCGAGAAGCAGAAGTATATTGTAGTCGAGAGCCCCGACCTCTTCCCTAGTGATATCGAAGAGGAAACGAGATGTTGAGCCGAAGGAAATTACCTTGAGCAAGACATCATTCCGGCCTTCTTTCAAGTCCAGCGAGGCCATTACTTCGTTCTCGCGCAGTTTCTTCCGATCATCCGAGTCCAGCACGAGTTCGCCGTTCAGCCATATTTTCAGAGCTTCGCCCGCGCCGAGCTTCAACTTCAGAGTTCGTGCTACGGGTGATTCCAGATTCCGGTACAAATAGGAAGCCCCTAGACCGCCGTCAATCTCGCGCACAGCCTCTTCGGCTACTTCGGGAACCAGTTTGCTCCACTTTGCCCGTCCATCTGGATATAAGGTATCGAGGTCCAGTTTGTCGGGTGATAAAAAATCTTTGTCTCCTGCTTCATCTTTGTCTTCGGCGACGTAGGGGCCGCTTATTTTCCAAGGATTTTGCGATACAACGCCCCAGGACGGATCTTCTGTAACCGAGACTCGGAAGCGACCGATCAAATGCTCAGCATTCTTTGAATCATTTTGCGCGAGTTTGATGCGCAGCTTCGTAACCTTTCCATTTCCAAAAGGCTCTGATGCGACGAATACCGCAGTGCGTTTACCATCAACTTCGTGACCATTCGGCGCCCAGCCCGTCTCCGTATTTCCATCAATTGCTTTCGCGATCCGATAGTCCCGCTGATCCGTATCTACCTTCGCGCTCATGAAAGAGACTTTCTTGTACACGTCCGGTGAATCCTCGTCGGCATACTCCAACTCGAATTCAGTGAGTACGAAATTTCCGTTTGAAGAACGGCCCAGCTTACCGTTCCATGAATCGTCGAGTAGCGCTTCGAGTTGAACTGCGCGGATCTTTGATGCCTTGGTCGTCGCCTCAATTGTGTAGGTTTCTTTTGCAGGGGTTGTACCGCTCGCGAGTACCGAGTCGTCTTTCAGGATTGTCAACGTGCTACCTTGCATTGCCGACGGGTTTTCTGGTTTCAGAGCTGTCCAGTGATTCTTTACCGTTTTGGCCCACTTGCTCTTCCATTTTTCGAATGCCTTGTCGAGCTTTCTGACAGGCGCATACAGATCGCTCTTGGCTTCGCTCAGTTTCGCCTCGACTGCCGCAGATTCACCCTATGTGATTCGTATGGGGCCTTTATCAAAGGTTTGGCGTTGCCTGACGGCGTATTCCCGTCCAATCCAGATTCGTCCACAGTATTGAAGAATGCGAACATCTCGTAATATTCCTTTTGCGAGATGGGATCGTACTTGTGTTCGTGGCATTTCGCGCATGCCAGCGTCAGCCCCAGCCAGACCGTCGCCGTGGTGTCGAGACGATCTGACACATACTGTATACGGTACTCCTCCGGGATCGCGCCTCCTTCAAAATTGACCATGTGGTTGCGGTTGAAACCCGTCGCGATGCGTTGATCTTCGGTAGGATTGTCGAGCAAATCACCTGCCAACTGTTCGATGGTGAATTCATCGAAGGGCTTGTTGCTGTTAAACGCATCGATCACCCAGTCACGCCACCGCCACATGTTGCGTTCGTTGTCAATGTGGTAACCGTTTGTGTCAGCGTATCGGGCGGCATCGAGCCATGTTCTCGTCATGTGTTCGCCATAGCGCGGCGAAGCCAGAAGACGATCAACGACTTGTTCGTAGGCATCGATATGGGTGTCTTCCACAAATGCACTGATTTCTTGAGGAGTGGGGGGGAGGCCCGTCAGATCCAGAGTCAGGCGGCGAATCAGTGTACGTCGGTCTGCGGGCTCGTTCGGAATCAATCCCTGTTCCTCAATTTTACTCAAGACGAATCGGTCGATATCGTAATCTACCTTGTCGACTGTCTGAACGACCGGAGGTGCTGGACGTTCAGGCGGCGTAAATGCCCAATGAGATTCCCATTCGGCTCCTTGAAGAATCCATCGACCGATCAATTCGATCTGCTCCTGCGTCAACGACTTCCTGAAGTCCGACGGCGGCATCACGTCATCCGCATTGTGGGCCGCGATCCGCTGAAAAATCTGACTGTTTTCCAGGTCTCCCGGTACGATTGCGCGACGACCGGAGGGCAAATCGGCGAAGGCGGCTGCTTCCACATCGAAGCGTAGCTTTGCTTTACGCTTTTTATCATCCGGGCCGTGGCAGGCAGAACAGTTGTCCGACAAAATGGGTCGGATGTCGCGTGTAAAAGAAATCGGTGTCCCCTTTTCCAGCGCGAGTGTTATTTTGGGAACTTCCTTTGCCTTTATGACGGCTGTTGGAACCGCGGCGGGTTGTGGCGCTGGAGAAGGGGTTTGGGTCTTCGGCCACGGTGTACCAATGGCAACCCAAGCTGTCAGAATGTCAATTTCGCCCTGGGGAAGTTTCTGTTTCTCCGGCATCTTGAGTTCTTCGGTATGCCGTATCGCTCGAATAAAAAGACTTTCATCCGGCGAACCGGGAACTACGGCCGGCTCCGTTTCGCCGCCCTCAAGCATAAGCTCCAGGGTGTCAAGCCGTAATTCACCCTTTTGTTTTGTCTCTGTATGGCATTCAAAACAGCGAGATTCGAAAATCGGCAAAACGGCCTGGAGGAAAAAGTCGTTCTGGTCTTCTTCGGATTCCAGCGTCTCCGCAATTCGGGAGTATCCGAGTTGAATCGCGTTGAGTCGCTGTTGCAGCGAGCTAATCTGACTTTGCAGATCAGGGGGATCGTCGGAGTAAGCGTATTGGAAATTTACGTAGGCCAGTGCGACCATAAACGCGAAGAAGCGAAAATACATCATTCGAAAAAATACCTAGAGGGTTGCAACCACCAATTTGTGTCATTTTACAACAATGGATGCGGTCATACAACTGATCGGGAATGCTGGAGTTTTCCCCTGTTTAACGCGGAGTCGTCTGTTTGTCGATGTCATACCTAACCAGAACGTCGCACACTCAGACTATTGGCGACTGGTCGCTATCTTTCTTCTTGTTGCGTATTGGTATTTCGGCCACCGCTGAATCCGCCGCCGCTTCTGCCGCCTCGCGAAGCGTTCGTCTGGAATGCAGGACTCCTAATTGTTTTCTGTGTTTCGCGAATGAACGCCGCGACGTCTGCTTCATCCTTAACTCCATACTTTTCGGCCAGCGCGCCCAGTTTAGCGTTTTGCTCCTCTTTCAGCGTCTGGTTCAGCGCGTTGCGGGTAGCATTCATTTCTTCAAAAATCACTTGGCGCTCCTCATCCGTTTCCGCGCCGCGAATCTCGCCGCGAATGTCCATGAGATCCTGTTGATATTTTGCAATTGCCGAAATGCGCTCCTGCGACTCAGGCGACGCGTTTTCCCATTCTCCGTCCCACACATCGAGCATATTTGCACGCATTTGATTAACGAAGTCCTCTCGTCGCGCGCGTCCTTCCTCGCCCTCTGGGTCCCAGCTGCGTCGTCGCCTACGAGTTTCCGAGTCTGGACTGGCATCCGAAACAGGAGGTTCGCTGGTGACTTCGAACACAGCATCCGTTGTTACCTGCTGTTCTGCGGCTACTGACACTTCTGCTTCCAGCGTACTGACGTAATCGGCAAGGCGCTTGTTCTCTTCGGTCAGATCAGCGATCACGGATTCCTTTGCGTCAAGAGAATCCTGATAGAACGGGTTGGGAGCGGGGGAGTCCGTGCTTCGCTTATCGTGGTTGCTCATGGTCGTTCGAGGAGGCTGGAGCAGGCTACCTATCACGACGCCAATGAGCAATGTACCAGCAAAAATGGAAACCAGTCGAATCATGAAATTTCTCCCGACATTCTATGCTATAGTACTTACTATAGTCTGTGATCGAGCGAAGACACTTG
>DTSJ01000317.1 GCA_012965445.1 Candidatus Hydrogenedentota bacterium | reverse complement strand
TCTGGCGGGCGTTCCTGCAATCTCGGTTCCCTGCGGACTGACAGACGCTAAACTGCCTGCGGGACTTCAGATTATTGGAAAGCCGTTTGCTGAGGCGGAACTGTTCCGGGTGGCGCATGTGTATGAGCAGAATCGCGGATTTGATATGTGTGTTGCGCCCGTGACTAAGGGATGAGCATGGATTACGAACTCGTCATAGGCATGGAAATTCATGTCGAGATTGCGACAGCGTCCAAAGTATTCTGCGGATGCAAGAACGAGTTTCATGCGCCTGCCAACACCCATGTGTGTCCCGTTTGCCTTGGACTACCGGGGGCGCTGCCTGTGATGAACCGCGAAATGATCAACAAGTCGGTCGCGGTCGGGCTTGCGCTGAACTGCGAAATTTCCAGATGGTCCAAGATGGACCGTAAAAACTATTTTTATCCTGATCAGAGCAAGAATTATCAGATCAGTCAGTATGACCTGCCCTTGAGCCACGACGGATATCTTGAGTTTGAATTCAACGACGAGATTCAGCGCGTGGGCATTACCCGGGCACACGTAGAAGAAGACACCGCGCGCAACGACCACACACGCGGCACTGCAGAAAGCGGCGTGGACTTCAACCGATGCGGCGTATCGCTGCTAGAAATTGTGACAGAACCGGATCTTCGGTTTGCGGACCAGACCTATGCGTTCCTGACGTCGCTGAAACAGTTACTGCTCTATCTTGGCGTTAGCGACTGTAACATGGAGGAAGGCTCGCTGCGTGCTGAGCCGAACATTTCCGTGCGTCCGGTTGGTCAGGAAGAATTCGGTACTAAAACCGAGGTCAAGAACGTAGCCTCGTTTTCCGGCGTTCAAAAAGCCATCGAATACGAATTCAAACGTCAGGTCAAACTTATCAGGGACGGCGGGAAAGTCAATCAGGAAACGCGCGGATGGGACGCGGCGAAGGGCATTACGGTTGCCCAGCGTTCAAAAGAATCCGCGCATGATTATCGTTATTTCCCGGAACCGGATCTCGTGCCGATTGTCGTGGATGACGCGTGGAGAACGGAAATCGGCGAATCGCTGCCGGAACTTCCGCTGGCACGGAAGAAGCGAACTGTCGATCAGTATGATTTGAACGCTTACGATGCCGGTGTGCTGACTGGTACCCGCGCAATGGCCGATTATTTTGAAGCTGTCGCGAAGGCGGGCGCGCCGACCAAAATCGCTTCCAACTGGATTACCGGCGATTTGCAGGCGCTGGTAAGTGATTCGAAATCTGACATCGCTGATATCAAGATCAAGCCTGAGCAGCTCGCGCAGATGATCGGCCTCATCGAGGACGGCACCATCAGCGGCAAGATCGCTAAAGAGATTGTTGTGGACATGTTCGAAACGGGCAAAGATGCAAAAGCCCTCGTCGAGGAAAAGGGTCTGGTGCAGATCAGCGACGCATCTGAACTCGAAGGACTCATTCGCGAGGTGATGGAAAAGAACCCGGGTCCGGTCGAGGATTTCCGCGGCGGAAAACAACAGGCCAAGGGATTTCTGGTGGGTCAGTGCATGAAGGCGACTAAGGGCAAGGGTAATCCGAAAGTTGTGAATGAGCTGTTGGACAAACTGCTCAGTGAAGGGTAGGCTTAGGCTATGACGAAGCTCGTTAAGAAGAATCAGGACACCGCACAAGACTACCTTCCCCACGTACTGCGCATCGCGATAATCAGGTACCGGGATATCTGCGGATGTCGCGTCGAATTCATCGCGCCCGCTCAGGACGTTCATCATCAGCGCGCTGTCCTCCACATCCTTCGTGAAGGGGCCTATCTGATCCAGCGAAGAGGCGAAGGCAACCAAACCGTATCGGGATACGCGTCCGTAGGTAGGCTTCAATCCAACGCATCCGCAAAAGGCCGCTGGCTGGCGAATCGACCCGCCCGTGTCCGAGCCGATTGAGACAACGGCTGTATTCGAAGAAACGCTCGCAGCCGCACCACCGCTTGAGCCGCCGGGTACGCAGTTCAGGTTCCAGGGGTTGGCGGTCTTCTGTCGAGACGAATTTTCCGTGGACGATCCCATAGCAAACTCGTCCATATTGAGTTTGCCGAGCATCACCGCCCCCGCGTCGTTCATTTTGTTCACAACCGTCGCGTTGTAAGGACTCTCGAAGCCTTTTAATATCTTCGACGCACACCCCGTGGTCCCTGTCGTGGTCACTAGATTGTCCTTCAGTCCCACGGGAATGCCCGCGAGAAGCCCGGGATCGTTCCCCGCCTTCAGCGAATCGTCGATGGACTGCGCCTTCTCAAGTGCAGTGTCCTGCCAGGTTTCCAGATAGGCCTTCACGTCGCCGTCAACCGCTTCGATGCGCACATACTGTGCTTCGGCGAGTGCCGTAGCCGTGACCCTTCCAGCGCGTAGATCATGGTGAAGTTCATGAGCCGTTTTGTAGATGTACTCTTCGCTCATAGGTTACTCTGTGTCCAAAATTCGGGGCACCAGAAAGAATTCCCCATCCGTCTTGGGCGCATTCCGCATAGCCGTTTCACGGGATAGGGATTCACGCACAACATCTTCGCGATATACATTGGCAAGGTCGAGTACATGCATCATCGGCTCGATGCCTTCAGTATCCAGTTCGTCAAGTTTGTCCATATATTCGAGGATATCGCCCATTTCATGCACCAGCCTCTCTTTGCTATCATCATCAAGAACAAGCTGTGCGAGAGCGGCGACATATTCCACATCCTGCGTGGTGATTTTTGCCATCAGACTTCCTTGTTGTTCGATTCAGGGAGCCGGAATACTAGCATATTCAGGAGGTTTCATTCCATGCGGAGCCGATCCTTCGCAACATTTCGTATTCGTTCAAAGGGGGTATATGCCTAAATCAGTTTGCATTTTCGCCGCGTCAAGCATGAGGCTCGATGAGTCTTATCATACCGACGCGCATCGGCTGGGACAGCTCCTCGGCGAAGCTGGCTGGCGACTGGTTTTCGGCGGAGGTGAACATGGCTTGATGGGTGCCGCGGCGAAAGGCGTACACGATGCGGGCGGGCATGTCCTGGGTATCATCCCCGAGAAACTCGATCTCGCCCACGTCACATATGCCAAAGCCGACGAATGGATTGTCACGAAAGACCTCCGGGATAGAAAATCGCTGATGGAAGAGCGATCGGGTGCATTTGTCGTACTTCCCGGTGGCTTCGGCACCCTCGAAGAACTGATGGAGACGATCACGATGAAGCAGCTCGATTTCCATCGCCGGCCCATCGTCATCCTGAATACGAACGGGTATTACGACGCGCTGTTCGCATTCTTTGACCACATGGTCGACCAGGGCTTCGTGAAGAAAGAGCACCTCAAACTGGTCAAGGTCGTATCGACCCCGGAAGATGCAATCGTGGGGATCAGCGAGTACAATGATCCCGAAGCGGTTTCCAAGTATTGAGACACGAGGGGGAAACGAACCATTTCATTTTTCGACACATTCGTAAACCTTGTCATTGAGCCGCATTCAGCAACGGTGAATCCCCGATACATCGATATTGTCCGGGACGCGCTGTTTCATCCCGAGCGTTTTGAATCCCAAAAAAGTGCAGGTCGCGGAAATACATATCTGTTTCCCCTCGAAGAGCATCAAGGCATCGCCCGCGAATACAGACGCGGCGGCCTGATCGGCCATTTTCTGAAGAGGCATTATTTCCTAGACAATCGTCCCATCCGCGAATTGGAAGTGTGGTGTCACGCCTACGAGACCGGCGTACCCGTGCCGGTACCCCTTGGCGTTATGTGGCTGGTGCATTGGCCATTCGTCTCCGGCACCATTGCCACTCACTATTTCCCATGCAAACATTTACAGGAATTTCTCGAATCGAAACCGCAGTTGGATACCAAAAGAGACGCGCTCCTTCGTGCCGGGAAAGCGATTCGAATGATGCACACTTCGAATATTTTTCATTCCGATTTGCAGGTGCGCAATATACTGGTTGAGCCAACGGGGGCGGTCTCGCTGATCGATTTTGACAATTCGAAGATACTAAACCCTATTAGTGATCGCGCCCGATATCGCAACCTGCTGAGGCTGAAACGTTCCTTCGAAAAGAACAATCTCAATCTCGACGACTTCGAAATAATTTGCGAAGGCTACGGTGTTGATCGTTTACCAAAGGGACTCAGCATACTGTATTCGATAAAAGGGAAAGCCTCCAGCGCAATCAGCCGAACGGAATCACGCGTGGATAAACCATGACTTCCAATAATTCAATACGGGTCGAGCGTCACGGCTTCGCAACGTTGCACTTGTGCGACGCTGTGCAGGCTGAAGAGGTCCTGACAGCCCTCAGCGAACCCGGAGAGTCGATCAAAAATGGCGATAAGCGTATCGTCCGCAGAGTCGGAAACTGGACAATCAAATCGACACGAACAAACATGGGAATCGGACCCCTCAAAATGACTGCGAACCGCGCCCGCTACCGAAACGGGTGGAAATCTTCACTGGAGATGATGCGGCTCGGCCTGCGCGTTCCCAAAACCGTCGCCTACGTCGAATTCGGGATGCTCGGCGTGATCTGGGGAAACGCTCTCGTTTATGAGTATCTGGACGGTTGTCTCCCTGCTCCGCAATTTCTGAAGGGGTTGAAACAAGAGGAAGACAGTGCCGCCGTAGAAGCTTTCTTCCAGCACCTCGGGGAAGCAGTCGTAGGTCTTGCAGAAGCCAACGTGTTCCATCGTGATCTGAAGCTGGACAATGTACTCACGCAAGACGGCGAAACCTTTTTCTTCATCGATCTGGACGAAGCGCACATCGGCAAGACGTTTCAACCCGAGCATCGGATGCGCAACCATATACAGATGGCGAACGGCCTCAGCAGGATCTGGCAGCGGCCCGACATCGACGCGTTTCTCAAGAGTACAACTCCCGAAGGCGAGGATACAGAGGACTGGGTCAAGCGTGTGTGGAAGGGCATCGAGATTCAGAGAGGCACAAGGGATATTTCCTGAATTTTGGACACGCCCCCGTACTTCCGACACAAGTTCCCGCGAAAATTAGACTTCCTCTCCAAATTGTCGTATGATTGCTTCCCTTTTGACACAAAACATGAGGTCAGCGGCTTATGCCCAAGATAACCCGAGCAATACTAAGTTGTTATGACAAAACTGGCATTGTCGAACTTGCCGAAGCCCTGACCGGTTTCGGAGTAGAACTGATCACCACAGAGGGTACCCATCGCAAACTCGAGGCAGCGGGAATCGAATCGCGCAGAATGGTCGATTTCACCGGGGTACGCGAAATGCTCGGCGGACGCGTAAAAACCCTCCATCCAAAAGTCCATGCCGGACTCCTCGGCATTCGCGACAACAAACTCCATTGCGAAGAAATGCAGACAAATGAATTCGAATGGATTGACATGGTCGTCACAAACCTTCATCCCATCGACGACATTATAGGCGACTCCGTCTCCAGCCCCGAGGAAGTCATCGAGCAGCTCGATATCGGAGGCATTGCGATGGTGCGCTCGGCAGCGAAAAACTTTCGATACGTAACTGTCGCCGTCAACCCGGAACGCTACTCCACATTGATTCATGAGTTGCAGGCACATGACGGCAGCATTCCCTTCAAAACGCGGTACAAACTGGCACAGGAAGCATTCTCAGCCACCGCTAAATACGACGAAACCCTTGCCAGTTTCCTGCTCGACAGCGAACCGCCCGAGGAGTAGTCCGTGAAGATACTCATCATCGGATCCGGCGGACGTGAACACGCGCTGACATGGAAAATTGCGCAGAGTTCCTTGGTAGAAAAAATTTACTGCGCTCCCGGAAATCCAGGTATGACGGCCCTCGCCGAATGCGTCGCCATTAACGCGAACGAATACGATGCCCTCCTCGACTTCGCCAAAGACAACAAAATCGATCTCGTAGTTGTCGGCCCGGAAGATCCTTTGGCGGACGGCATAGTTGATCGCTTCAAGGAGGCCGGGATTAAAGCTTTCGGACCAAGCGCCAAGGCGGCGCAGTTGGAAGCGAGCAAATCCTTCGCCAAAAAAATGATGCAGCGCCACAACATCCCCACCGCCGCCTACGCCGAATTCGACAACGCCGCTGACGCAGAAGCCTACGTACGCGAGCAAGGCGTACCCATCGTCATCAAGGCCGACGGGTTGGCAGCCGGAAAGGGCGTAACCGTCGCACAAACGGTCAATGAAGCCATTACAGCGATCAGGGAGGCCCTGGTCGACCACGTTTTCGGCGATGCCGGGGCGCGAGTCATCGTAGAAGAATGCATGTTCGGCGAAGAGGCCTCCATATTCGCCCTCTGCGACGGGGAACATCTCGTCGCGCTCGCCTCAAGTCAGGATCACAAACCCGCTTTCGACGGGGATACCGGCCCGAACACAGGCGGAATGGGCGCCTATTCACCCGCACCCGTAGTCACACCCGAATTGTTCGACGAAATCCGCGAAACCGTGCTGGAAGCCTGTCTGCAGGGGATGAAAGCCGACGGAGCTCCCTATGCGGGAGTATTGTATGCCGGGCTGATGGTGACCGAAACAGGCCCGCGCGTCGTGGAGTTCAACTGCCGCTTTGGAGATCCCGAAACCCAGGTCGTCCTGCCGCGTATGAAATCCGATATCGTGCCGCTGATGCTCGCCTGCTGCGACGGCACCCTCGCCGACCAGGAACTCGAATGGGAAGACCGCGAATGCGTCACGGTTGTCATGGCCTCCGGCGGATACCCAAAGTCCTATGAAAAAGGCAAGACAATTACCGGAATCGCCGAAGCGGAATCGGACGATACCTGCATGGTGTTTCACGCAGGCACAAGAGAAGAAGACGGTACGATCAAAACCAATGGCGGACGCGTGCTGAACGTGACCGCATACGGACAAGACATCGCGACCGCCATCAAGTCCGCCTACAAAGGCGTCGAAGCGATTCAATTCGAAGATGCCTTTTACCGCACGGACATCGGCAAAAAAGCACTGGACCGACTTTCATCCTGATACAATAATAAGCCATCGGAGGCGTCGGCGTGGTCATCTGGAAAACCATACGAGATGAATCCCTTCTGCTCGCGCTCGTTGTATTGCTCACAAGCCTTCTCGTCTCGCCCACAGGTAACTTCCCGCTAAACGACGACTGGGTCTACGCGAAATCGGTGCAGGACATCCTTGAAACCGGACGCTACAGCGGCCATCCCTACTCCGACGCGCTCTTCGTGTTGCAGGCGTACTGGGGCGCATTGTTCTGCGCCGTGTTCGGATTCAGCTTCACGGTACTGCGCATCTCGACTCTGGTAACACTGTTGATCGCAGCCTGGGGCGCGTCCCTGAGTGCGAAAGCCGCCGGAATCGATCGAAACAAGAGCCTCCTCCTGGGCATCGTGTTTCTAGTCAACCCGATCATCATGAATCTCGGCTACACCTTTATGACTGACGTGCCGTTCCTTGCCCTGGCAAATCTCGCGTTATTCTTTTTCATACGAGCCTACCTGACCCCAACCGTCACGTTCATACTCGCCGGAAGCACACTCGCGGCAGTCGCATACTTCGTGCGGCAGTTTGGCCTGCTTCTCCCCGTCGCATACGCTGCTTCTTTAGCAATCCTGCTTTTTCGCGGCAAGTATCAGTTCAATCCGCGTCATCTCATTGCTCTCTCAGCACCTTGGCTAATCGTCTCGCTGATCCTGCTCGCCTTGCCCGATTCCGCCCGTGGAACCTCGTCCCAATTCGACTGGAATTCAATAGGTCATTCAATTTTCGAACGCGCCGCAAACGGAATCAAGCACTTGACGACGCTGCTAATCTACCTCTCCGTATTTCTGGCGCCCGTATTGATTCTTTTCGTCTCGCGAAATTCTATCCGATCACTCTTCTCGTCGAAACGAGTCTTCTTCGCATCATTCGCTGCATGGCTCTTCCTCGCGTACTTCGTAATCACGCCCAGCCCCCACCGACTCCCCATCACAGGCAACATGATCTACGACCTCGGTGTCGGCCCAATATTACTGCGCGGAATCGTAGACGATGGCGTACTCCAGGCCCCGCTCAGACTCGGCGCATGGTGGTGGATTCCAACGATACTTGGATTGACAGGAGCCGTCTGGCTGCTGCGGGAAATGATCCGCGTATCGATTTCGACATTCCGAAAAGGCGAGGATGAAAAAAAATCCAACGCACCCGGCGCACGCTTCTTCTTGTTCATGTTGAGTTCAGCCTACATCGGCGTACTCTTCATTCCGGGCCTAGAAGTTCTATACGACCGCTACTTCATCGTCGCCCTCGTACCCATCGGAATATTCATACTCCTCACACCTTCGAATGCGACCAGTCGCGCGCCCCTCTACACCGCGTGGTGCGTCAGCGCATTGATGTACATCTCCAGCACCGTCTGCCTCCAGGATTACATGGCCTGGAACCGCGCGCGTTGGGCGGCGGTCGATATCCTTGAACAAAAATACGGCGCAACTCCAGAAGACATCGACGGCGGATACGAATTCAACGGTTGGCTCACAAGCGACCAGTATCTCCAAAACAAAGCCTCATCCGCAGCGCGCAACTACGGCCCCAAAGGCGGCTGGATCGTCCGCGACACCTACGCGATTTCATTTCGACCGCGCGAAAACTTCAACGCAATCGATGAAGTCCCATACTTCTCATGGCTCGGCTTCGAAGAACGCAAAATCCTCATCCTAGAACGCATTGCCGAAGACGAACGCTACTGAACGAACGATCACCATTACCCATTTCTTCCTGCCTGGCCATAAACTCTCTGTCTCTTGTGGCGAAGAGCAGTTTTCGGTTTCCTAATCAGTGTTCATCCGTGTTTATCTGTGGTAAAAATGCGGTCTTCACTTCCTTCCTCCGCGCCCTCCGCGTCTCTGCGGAGAATAGCCCGCAGAGGTTCCCGTTACTGGAAAGTGCGCATATTCTCCTATAGAATGGTGATACGCGGGCAAAACTCGGTCACAATCCCGCGATAACGGTGGAAAAATGGACATCAGTGTATTCGACAGCGAGCGGGACCGGGAATCCGTTCTCCGCGCATGGGTAGAAGTCGGCTGGCTCGATTCCTCCGATAAATCGCAAACTGAAGGCACGAATTCCCTCATTGACTCAGGTCGCGCATGGGTCTCGCGTATCGACGGCGATGCCGAGTGCCTCGTAC
>DTSJ01000316.1 GCA_012965445.1 Candidatus Hydrogenedentota bacterium | reverse complement strand
CCTGATGAATTAGTAGGGTTAAGAGCGATGGGGAGTGTACTGATTTATGGGGCGGAATGTCAACTTTGTGCGTGCAACGCGGGGGTTTTAGGGGCGCGGATCGGGGTGTGCCTGTTAGGCGTTTCGAGACTCGTCGTAGATTTTGAGCAGGTTTTCGTGGACTTCGAAAGCGACTTCCGGGCGGCTTTCGGGCGCGAAGAAGCCGAGATCCATGGCGTCCGTTTTGGCTTCCATTTCTCCCTGCCATGAATCGACGGTGTAGGCGATGACGATGACGCCTCCTGAGATTTGTCCGGGGAGGGAACTGACGCCGAGGAGGTGTGTACCTTCGCCGATGAGTCCGGTTTCTTCTTCGAGTTCGCGCAGGGCGCCTTGTTCGGTGGTTTCTCCGCTTTCGACGAATCCTCCGGGGAGGGTCCAGAGCCCTTTTCGGGGTTCCACGGAACGTTGAACCATGAGGAGTTCGCCTTGTTCGTTTGTAAGGAAGCAGCAGGCGGCTGGGACGGGGTTGTAATAGTAGAATTTATTGCAGTCGGGGCAGTGGGGCCGAATGGATTGTCCGTCGTC
Organism: Candidatus Hydrogenedentota bacterium; assembly: GCA_012965445.1. The sequence continues at coordinate 8,596 of DTSJ01000316.1, read as the reverse complement.
GCCTTCGACGAGTTTTCTACTGCATATCGGGCAGTGGTTCCATACTAGTGGTGTCCATTCGAGCGTCATGGAAGCACTTTATCAGGCCGAGGTTTGTGTTGCAAGCCTCGTAGCGTGTAAATCAGTGGAGTCCTTCTTCAACCGAAATGTCGATTTTCAGGGTTTGGACCCTGTCGTTCTTGTCTCCGAGATTTTGCTTGAAGATAGGACATTTTGGCGATAGAGTGAGAGGGTAGTGTCAGCGATCTGGAGGTAGTTATGGGTATATTTACAGCGAAGACAATTGTGATTACGGGTGCGAGCGAGGGGATTGGTCGGGCGCTGGCTTTGCAGCTTGCGCCGCAGAATCCTCATCTGGTGCTGGCTGCCCGGACTGAATCGAGGCTGGACGAGGTTGTGGATCAATGTAAGCAGCTTGGTGCGGAAGCGGTTGCGGATGTTACTGATGAGCGCCAATGCGCCGAGTTGATTGACGGGGCGATTGAGGCGTTCGGTAAACTGGATGTAATTGTAAATAACGTCGGCGGCACAATGTGGGCGAATCTGGACGATGTAGAAGGTCTTTCTATCTATGAATACTTGATGAGATTGAACTATATGAGCAGCGTGTGGTGTACGTATTATGCGCTGCCGCATCTTAAAGAAACGAAGGGCCTTATTGTCGGGGTCTCGAGTATTGCGGGTATGGTAGGGGTTCCTACGCGGACTGGGTATTCGGCGACGAAGCATGCGCAGTTTGGCTTTTTTGATTCACTGCGAATTGAGCTGGACGGGACAGGTGTAGATGTGACGAAGTAGCAGTGGTCATCGCGAATACCGAATCCGAAAACGATACGCATCTGGTCGTCGATGTTGACACAGGGGACTTGCAGGGTTTCTTTGATGACACCGTCGATGAATGTATCGTAGGAGATTGACGCGGGATATATGTGATATCGCGGTTCGATACTGAGGGTTTCAGCGCCTTGATTGAAAATTTCTTCGATGGGCTGGAAGTCCACGGCTTTGCCGTAATTTCTGATTTCGTAGACAACTTTCCAGTTTCTGCTCTGAATTTTGTCTAACAGTTCTGCGTCAAGCTCGGGGTAAAGCGAATCGACATTCGGTGGGTCCCAGTTTTCTTGACTCATCAGATCTAATGCTAAATGAACACGATAGATATAAGTATGGGCGAAGCCGTGAAGGGATTCCAATATTTGGGAGATATGCTGCGGGAACTGTGATGGCACCAAGTGCGGTGTGCTTTCTTAGCGCTTGAGGAAGCGCAGCATGTATGTTTTGGGTTCGTCGGTGGTGAATGCATGGGCGAACGCGTCGATACCGGCGCGGATTCCGTCGTCGACGTTTAGCGTTTCCCATTGACGGATGAGCGATTTCTGTGACCAAATTGCGAGTGGGCCTGCGCTGAGCATTGCCGTGGTCCATTCCTTTAGGGCTGAATCGAGCTTGTCTGGTTGTACGACGCGCTCGACGAAGCCGATGGATTCGGCTTCGTGGGCGGAGATGATTTTTCCTGTGAGGAGGAGTTCTGAGGTTTTTCCCCAACCGATGAGGCGGGGCAGGAGAACGGCTTCGATGACAGAGGGTATGCCTACCTGGACTTCGGGCATGCCGAATTGCGAGGTGGTTGTTGCGATGCGGAGATCACATGCGGCGGCGATTTCCATGCCTGCGCCGAGGCAGTATCCATCGATGCGAGCAATGACGGGAGCGGGGCAGTCTCGGATGGCCTGGCAGACTCTATGGAGCCTTGTGATGAACTCCCGGGCGGACTTCGGATCGAGGTCGAACATATCGGTGATGTCGGCACCTCCGATAAATGCTTTGTCGCCGCCGCCATTGAGGATAACGCATCTGAGATCGGGTCGTTTTGAGACCTTGACGATCATTTCGCGGAGAGTGGTCATTGCTTTGCGATTTATTACATTGAGTTTCGCCGGCCTGTGAAATGTGATGCAAGCTGTATGTCCTTCCTGATCGTTATCGACCCAGGAAACTTTGGTTTCGATTGTGTCGTCAGTACTCATGCTTCTACTCCCGGAGTTTTCCGGAGAACTTCATCGCGTAGTTTACGACGAAGGACCTTTCCGACACCGCTCTTTGGAAGAGAGTCGCGAAAAAGAACCCGAGACGGGACTTTGAATTTTGTGATGTGTTTTTTCATGTGATCGAGGACATCGGCTTCTTCCAAATCGTGGTCTGGCAATTGTACGACAAATCCCATGGGTTCTTCGCCATAGATTTCGTGGGGTACTCCTACAATCGCAGCCTCGGCAATGGCTGGAAGTTTGTACAGTACATCTTCGAGTATTGCGGGGTATATATTTTCACCGCCTTTTATTATCATGTCGTTTTTGCGATCAACCACGTATAGCCATCCTTCATCGTTAAGGTAGCCGATATCGCCCGTGTGCAGCCATCCGTCGCGTAGTGTCAGGGCGGTAGCATCCGGGTCCTTGAAGTAGCCTTTCATGGTGGTCGGTCCGGCCGTCAGAATTTCCCCGGATTGGCCTGCAGGTACGGGAATTCCGTTGTCGTCGACAATGAGGAGGTCAGTGGAATGGTATGCGCGGCCAACTGAGCCTTCATAGTATGGTTCGGATGTTCTATCAGTTGAGCATTTCCCGGAATTTTCTGTCATTCCGTAACGCTGCCTGAGGTGTGAGCCGACGCGTGATTTCCATTGGCGTGCGAGTTCTACGGCCATGGGTGCGCCTCCAATGTCGACTTTGAACAGTGAGGACAAGTCATACTTATCGAAGTGTGGATGATTGAGGATTAGAGACATCATGGTTGGTACTGGTCTGCCCCCGTTGATGGTACCAGTTGTTAAGTTAGTATAGGGATGAGGAATTCGACAGTCATCAGGCTGATGCCGAAGATGTGTGCCATGGGCAATGTTGTGATTGAGCGCATGGGGTGATCGCGCAGATGAAGTTCGGCGGCATCGATGAGGGTTTCACCTGAGGCGAGGAGGTTTCCGTGCGTGAGCATGACGCCTTTGGGTTTTCCGGTGGAGCCGCATGTATAGAGGATGAGAGCTGTGTCTTCCCGGGTCTGCTCGGGAAATTCGGTGGACTCCGGGTGTTCGATTAGTTCTTCGAGTCTGTACTCGCGCGGGGTCTTGGATTCATCTGTGACGCCGCCGCGTACTGCGATCCATTTCACGTGGGGCGCGTTCCTGACGGCCTGGCGCATTGCGTCGATTTTTTCGATGTCGGTGATGACGGCTTTTGAGGTGGTGTGCTGAATGATGTATTCGAGTTCAGAGGCAATCAACTGTGATACGACGGGGACGAGCGCGGCACCGGTTCGAAATCCTGCGAGAAAAACGGAATGGACGATTGGGTCGTTGACCATGCAGACGAGGACAATATCTTCTTTCTGGAGGCCGAGCTGGCTAAAAGCGGTCTGGAGTCGGCGACCGTTGGAGGCGGTCTCAGCATTGGAGTGCGGAGTGTCATTGAACTTCAGCGCGGTATATTCGCCTTTGGTTTGGAGAGATTCCTCTACGAGGGCGGCAAGATTTTGGATATAACTGCTGTTCATGGGGTAGTACCGGGCTTGTTGAGTGATGGGAGATTGGTCGCTGTAATTTCCGAATGAAGAGAACCCGCAACTGGACGACAGAAGTATATCATCCGAGTTGCGGGTTTTTAATCTCGCTATTTTGAACTATAAATAGCTGTCAGACGTTTGAGTCTTACTCAGCAGCATCTTCAGCGGCCGGTTCTTCAGTAGCTGCGTCATCAGCGTCGTCGCTAGAGCATCCAGCAAAAGTAACTGACAGAGCAATCATCAAGGTTGCCAATAGTGCTTTCATGTTATTTCCCTTTCCATTGAGTTATAAAACCAACGCGCACTTTGATAAGAACCTACCTTAACCCAAGGATATAGGAAAAGTCTAGTAGAAATATGCTTTATTTTCTGACTCAGACGGCGGTGCTAATTAACGTCTTAATAGAATAAGTTTGGGGTAATCAGCCTTGAGAAGGGGTGAAATTCACGTTTAGCGAGGGATTCGGGGTAAAGGTCAATCGAATAGACCGATTGATCGGTATTGATCCAGCAGAATATGCGTGCGATTAGGGAGATATTCGGTAAGTATTCGGTGCTGTTCGACATACCAGTGGTCATCTCGTGTGTAGCGTTCGAAGGGCGGGGTACGATAGGGGTGGCGTGTCAGGCGGTAGTCTCCCCAACGCGCGGATTCGGCGATAATCGCGAGGTCTATTTTTGTTGCGAGCGATACGTATCGAAGTATGTTTCGTTCGGGGGTCAATGCGCCGTTTTCTGTACAGTGAAGGTGCAGGCGATTTGTGAATCGTTTTTGGAAGTCCGGGTTTCTGCGCAGTGCATGGAACAAGGCGGTTGGTCGGTCGGCGTTGTGGGTGAGTACGCGATTTTCGTTGAGTCGGTTCATGGAGGTTTCTGCATCCCAGCAGAAGAAGCGGAAGGTTCCGTTGTCGACTTTCTGTCGAGCGGCGTACCAGTTTCCAAAGTCCCATGTTTCGTTTCCGATGAAGTGGTTGAGAATTATGAAGTCGATGAAGTTGTCCAGGTCGAGATATTGGGTGATTGCGCGGTATTGGCGCGGGTCTTTCAGGCCTTGATTGGCGAGCGTGAATAGTCTACGCCAGATACGGTTGTTGCCTGCGACGACTTCGCCTCCTTTGATTACGTCGTATTCGGATTTTTTCCCACCGAAATGCTGCGCCATGAAGGCGTCGTCGGGGCGTTCGGAAACGGCGTAGATACCCCAGTAGAGCCCGTTTAGGAAGACGTGATGGAATTTCGATTTAGGTACGATGTGTCCCATGGCGCGTTGTGTCTCTTTTACCCAGGGATCGCGGAGGTATTGGGCGCGCTGTCGTTGGTCGGCGAGTGGGTATGTCCAGGAGTGGTTGCTTGTTGCGCGGAGGACGAGGGTGTTGTATTCAACTTCCGGGTTGTCGGAGTCGAAGACGGGATGGTTGAGCGTTGTCGGGCCGTATGGATGTTTGAAGAGTAGGCGGAAGGAATGTTTGGGGCTCGTGCGTGGTTGGCGACTGCTCCTGCCCTGGATTCGGAGTGCTGCGTTGAGTTGAATATTATTGTCGCCGAGGAATTCGATTGAAACGGGGCGTTCCCAGTCGGTGCCGTCCTGTTCGGTGTTCATGTAGATGCCTGTGTCTTTATCGAAGAGATGTTTCGAGTCGGCGACGATTGAGATGAGGGGGAGTGCTTTGAGGGCTGATGTGAAATCCTTTTCCTCGGTGGCGATGGTGTAGTGGGCTGGAATTTCCGGGGCCCAGAATTCCGGATAGTTGTTTGGGCGGGACTGGGCGGCGATTGACGGTGTATGGAGGAATGTATAGGTTGCAATTGGCGGCGCGAGATAGCTCTCGTGGAAAGCCGCGATTCGCAGGGTGGTGGTATTCGAAATGGGGATTGGCTGGGTGTAGCGTATGGCTGTTCTGTAGGTTGGATTTGAGCCGTCGAGCGTGTATAACACCTGAGAATCGGGTTGTATGTTTAGAACGGACAGTTCGAAGGGTGTCTCAAACCAGCTCGGCGCGTGGGAGATTTTTGGCGTTTCGAGGATGCCGATGAAGGGTTCGAATACTCTATTCGGTTTTCCCGGGGTAGGTACGCCGATGAATAGAAGTTTACCGTCGACGACTCCGTAGGCCGTATCTGTAAGTTGTTCCGGGTACGGTGAAACTAGCTGGTGTTTCTGGGACGGCGTATTTTTCGGGGGGACGAGGCTTAGCTTTTCACCGGAGCGCTTCAGTTCGAAGTCGGTATGGAATGGTTGTGAATCTCGACGGTCGTTGCCGGATGCAAACACGACGATGTATTCGTCTGGTGCGAGGTGGTATTCGGAAAATATCCAGGGTTCCATATTCAGGGAGCCGTCGGACAGTTTCCAGTCGAATAGATTGACGGCCTGTTCGCCATCGTTGTGGATTTCTATCCAGTCGGGTCGTGCGCCTGTTTCGTCTTGCAGTCCGGTGGCGTTTGAGGCGACGAACTCGGAGATATAGACATCAGCAATTGCCGATTGCGTGACGACGCTACCCAAGAGCAGGATTGCCGTACACGGAAGAGAACTTCGGTTCATTTTCCTATTGCGTGACCATCGCGATGACATCGTCAAAAGCGGCATCGGCCAGAGCGACGACTTCTTCGTCTGTACGGTCCTGGATTGGATGCTGAATGTAGACGCGGTTGGGTGCGAATCCGAGGGCGCGCTCCTGTGCGTCTGCCGCTTCTTCGAATTCGCTTGACGCGATGAAGCCGCCGGGAATTCCGCGAGATTCGAGGTCAGCAATGTCGTGCATACTGCACGAGGTGCAGGAACCTCAATCGGCGAGGGCTTCGATGACCACACTGCATTGGGTAGTAATTTCCTGTTTGAGATCGACCGGAGCTACGCGGGCGAAAGTCGGTTTGGTGTATCGCTTCACTTCAGCACCCATCTCCGCCAATTTTTCTTCGATTCGATCGAGAAAAACGTTGCCGCGTGCTTTGGAAATATCAAGGAGTCCGACGGTTTTGCCTTTCAGAGATTCGGGGCGCGGCAGCAGTTCGCGGGTTGAGGGAGCCAGTTCTGCGGTGGGGTCTAGTAAGACGCGTTCGCTGCTCATGTGGAGATCTCCTTTGTTACGGCTTGACTACCGATCGGGCCGCTGGCGACCCATCCACCGATTATAGCTGAAAACATACCGGCTTTGCCTCCTGCCCGGACGATGTGCAGTCCGCCGGGTCGGAATTTTGGTACGGTGACGTCTTTTAGGTGTTCGGGCAGGCCTTCTGCGATGTCGTTTGCCCCGCGAATGAGGTCTGCACCGGGGCGCATGGTCTTGAATTCGAGGGCTTCGCGGAATTTCTGTTTGTCCCAGCCTGCTTCATAGAAAACTCGGCTATGTTCGGGTGTGACGACGAGCATGGCATCTGCGACCATGGCGAGTTTTGGGTGGGCGACGGTTTTGAGGCATTCGGCGAAGGTTGCGATGAGGGACTCGGGTTCCCGTGATTGCTGATCCATGATGCCTTGCACGCCGTCGCCTGCGAAGAGCGTGACGGTTGATTTGGATTTGTCGAAGCCGCGTTCTTCGTGGAGGGTCTTCCAGCGATCATCTGATTCGTCTTCGGCGAAACAGAATGTATATTTGCCGGGATTGCCGAGCGTAGCGCGATCGACTCCTTGGGGTTTTCCGCCTCCTACGTTTCGGATGACAAGCTGGAGGGCGCGGCCGATGGTGGCGTTTGCGCGGTTGCCTTGTCCGAGTGCGTTTGCGCCGGAGTTCATGCCGATGCGTTTCGTGATTGGACCGTTGACGACAACGATTGGGCCGGAGAACCAGGTGGTGGCGAGGAGTCCGTGCATGCAGAAGTCGTCGATCAGGGCGGCCTCTACGGTGGCGAGTACGACGGGCATATATTCAGGTTTGCATCCGGCGAGGACTGCATTGATAGCGACCTTTTCGACAGTGCATTCGATCAAATCGGGAGGGACGGTGCCTATGATTTCTGCGGGATCGCGTGTGGTGCCTCCGAGCATGCCGAGGACTCGCTCGCGGGTGGGGGGAACGACGGGGAGTCCATCGGACCATCCGCGGTCGTAGCAGGCCTCCATTTCGTCTTCGAGTGCAGCGAGTTCGATGGGTCGGGAGCCGAACACCACATCTCCGAATTGGATCGCGAGTTTTTCCGTGACGCCTGGCTCGACATTTTTCGAGCCGCAGCCGGGTCTGTGAGCGGGGAGATCTTCTCCGAGGGAGTCGATGTCTGTAAACGTGCGCCACTCTTCCTTGTTCCAGCCTACGATGCGTTGGATTTCGGAATCGTTTTCGATGCGGATCAGGGTCGGGACGGTTTCGATTTCGTGGAGATAGGATTGTTCGAGGGAGGAGTCGTCGATGACGGAAGAAACTTGCTCTGGAAATGAGGGGTCATCTTGAACGTAGACAGTGATTGGTGTGGACTCTTTGTCGAGCGCCTGTAGGACGGACTCGATCATTGTGCAGGTTGGGCAGTCGCGTTTAGCAAAAACGAGCCAAGCGGTTGAGGATGCAGCCATAGGAATGAAACTCCTGAGATTTGGGAACTTTTAGGTGGAATGAACGATATTACAATAGATAAATCGGAAATCATAGTCAAACGCGCGGACACGAGGCTCGTAGTTACAATTTTACGTGCGAACTCGTGGATAGATCTTCTTGAGTTTGTGGTCGGTTCTAGGCATAATATCTAACAGGCTGTGTGCGGAAGAATATTTGGGGAGAGGAGCGTCTGGAATGGCAGGATCAAAGAATTTTGGAAGCTTCAGACGTTCCGCGTGTTCAGGGCCGCTGGACCGACGAACTTTTTTGAAGGTAGGGGCGATATCGGGGCTTGGTTTAACGCTTGGCGACTATTTCGCGCTACAAGCGGCGACCGCGCAAGACTCGGTTGCTGGTCCTAAGGCTGAGTCGGTGATTTTCGTATTCATGGCTGGCGGGATGAGCCATCTGGATACATTTGATCCCAAGCCATATGCGCCGATCGAATATCGCGGTGAACTTGGGGTGGCGAATACGACGTAATCAAAGGAGGCGAAGTCGTCGCAGGC
>DTSJ01000315.1:9525-26745 GCA_012965445.1 Candidatus Hydrogenedentota bacterium | reverse complement strand
CCTCCCTATCGGGCGATTAGCTCAGCTGGTTAGAGTGCTGCCTTCACACGGCAGAGGTCACTGGTTCGAGTCCAGTATCGCCCACCATTATTTTTTCTCCGTTCGGAGAGCGCGTTTCGATATATGCATAACCCCCGTAGGGTCAAAAAACTCAGCCTAAACAAATTGATTCTCGAGACGAAATCGGCTATGTATAGGTAAATCTATCGTTCGGCAAAGATTTAAAATGGCCTGTCAATATTGACTAAGAACCATCGGCTATAAAAATAACACGCGACTTACCATCCGATGGCGTACATCATGCGGCGCGGATCGGCCCCGGCGGTCATAGTACCGGTCTCGGGATTCATCAGGATTCCCTGCATGTTACCCATCGACCAACCGGATCTCGCCTCGGTACGGTGTCCCATCCTTTTGAGTCGGCGGATAATGCCCTTTGGAATACGGTCTTCCACCCGCACAGTAATATCGGCGCCGGGTTTGTAGAAGTTGGGCTCCGCGGTAAGGCTGATTCGCGGAACTTCAATTGCTTCCTGAATGCCCATGCCGAAGTCGAGAATGTTCAGCAGCACCTGAAATTGCGTCTGTCCGATGGTCTCGCCACCCGGTGTCCCCAGCGACAGGTAGAACTCACCATCGCGCATCACGAGGATCGGCGAATTATTGAGTATCGGGATCTGACCGGCTCGAACGTAGTTCACATCATCCGGGTATGGAGAGGTAGAACCAATGCGAGTGCCGTTGTTATAGAATATACCGGTCTCGCCGACGATAACACCCGTTCCCCAAGCACTTCCGAGAGTGGGGGTGCAGACCACCACATTGCCGAATTGATCCGCAATTGAAAAGCTCGAAGTGCTTCCTTCGTAGGCCTTTTCCGATAGTAGAGGTCGATTGGCAGGAGGTGGGCGCTTCCAGCGAGATGCCAACGCGACCTTTTGTTCGCGACCTGGATCGCCATGGTCCGGATATGTCATCGCCCGCCGAAGGCCGATGACAGACCGGCGCGTGTCAGCATAGTCCTTCGAGATCATCTCTGCCGTTGGCATGTTAGTAAATTTGGGATCGGCGACGACATGATAAATGTCGGCCTTGGCCAATTTGATGCATTCGGCGATGAGATGCAGCGACTCCGGTGTGTTGTGACCGAGCGTTCCAAGATCATAGCCTTCGATTAGATTCAGCTGCATGACGACTTCAAGACCGCCCCGTGACGTCGACGGGGTGGTATAGACGTCGAAGCCCCGGTATTGGGTGTGAAGAGGTTCGGCCCAGATCGGCTCGTATCGCGCCAAATCCTCCGCAGTGAACAGGCCGCCGTTATTTTCATAGAAGCGAACCATTTGTTTTGCGATGTCACCTACATAGAAGCAGTCAAACGCCGCCTGCAGGGCCTCGGATCGGGACTTACCTCGTGCGAGTGCATCCCGTTCCGCTGCCACGAGTCGCTTGAAGGTGTTGGCCAGGTCCGGATATTTCAATAACTCACCGGGTTCCGGTGGCCGGCCGTTGGGCAGGAAAACGCGGGTAGTGGACGGAAAGCGTTCAAAGAGTGATTGACTACCTGCTATGTACGATGCGACAAAGGGACTCACGGGGTGACCGTTTTCGGCATATTCGATTGCCGGCGCGAGTACGTCCGCAAGGCTCTTCGTTCCAAAGCGGTCAAGTAGCCGTATCCAGCCTCCGAAGAGCCCGGGTACGACGCCCGCATGAATGCCCCGGGACAACTCTTCGGGCGTCACCTTCGTCGGGTCAATCCTCAACGGCGCTGCGCCGGTGGCATTGAGGGAATAGGTGCTATCAGACGCTTTGTCGTAAATGGTCATAAAGCCGTTCCCGCCTGCCCCGGACATCATCGGCTCGGTCAGATTCAACGTAGCCAATACGGCTATTGCGGCATCCGCAGCGTTTCCCCCGTCCATTTGGATGCGTACGCCCGCCATCGACGCCAGGGAGTGCCCACTTGTTACCAGCCCGTGGACTCCCGTAACTGCCGGTCGGTGTGCTCGATAGCGTTCCGATTTGCTCTCGTCCTGTGCCGTAGATCGGGCGGAATGCGAAACGGCGACCAGGAGAGCAAGGACGGCCAACATGCGATACGGCGGAGTGGTGATCACGATGCGTTCTCTCCCTTCCCAGATCTTCCATCTGGATTCTTGAACCTGGAACTTCCTTTCTATAATAGAGACAACCGTCGGCGGTTTCAAAATCGAATCTGACCCTACGGGGTACGATTCGACTTTTGTGTTACCATTACCACTTGGTCATCGTCACTTTTCTGTACTCACGAAAGAGTAGGAGTCGCATGTGGACTATCGGATTCGCCTCAGGATTTGCTTTTCAACTTTGATAATTGTGGCAGTGTTGATCGCCTCCATCGGCCTTGCCAGTGGCGAGGATACAACTCCACTTGACTCCGCCACGCGGCCAACGCCAATCTCCGCAAGCGAGCCCATTGCGGATACCTTCTCATTTCAAAAAGCCGTTAACTACCTCGACAATGCAGCCCTGGATTGGCAACAACGCAAGCAATGCGTGACGTGCCACACGAACGGGTTGTATTTGGCGTCCCGTGCCGAGATTAACCCTCGCGGTACGGCATACGAATCCACCCGTGATTTTTCCCGCAACTATCTGAAACGATACGTCGTCGACAAGGAGCCTCCCGACGGCGACTGGGGTGCGGTTCAAGGAATCGTATCCACTACCGCCTTTTTAGCGATCAGCGATGTCAAGACCAATGGCAAGTTGGACCCGATTACGATCAAAGCATTCGATTACGTTTGGGCGCATCAAAGCGAGGAGGGCTGCTGGGAGGAGTGGCTAAAATGCAACTGGCCGCCATTCGAAGTCGATAACCATTTTGGAGTTACGCTGGTGGCCTACGCCCTGGGAATGGCCCCAGTGGAATACACTCAGACGCCAACAGCCCAAGACGGCATGCGGAAGCTACGTAAATACCTAGATGAACATCCGCCGGAGAATTTGCATCAAATGGCCATGCTACTGCTGACATCAACTACTTACGACGGAATCCTCGTGTCTGACGTTCAGCAAGAGATCGTTACTAAACTTTTTGCACAGCAGAAGCCGGACGGGGGATGGAACCTCATCGAAATAGGCGGCTGGAAGCGCTCCGACGGAAAGGAGCAAGACGTCGTATCCAGCGACGGATACGCGACGGGTTTCGCAACGTATGTATTGCGTAAAGCCGGAGTCGATGCCGATGACCCTCGTATTCAAAAAGCGATCGCCTGGCTCAAAGCCAATCAGCGGATCAGTGGTCGTTGGTATACGCGCTCGCCCAGGCGTGACGGAAGACACTACATCAGCCATGCCGGAACGTCTTACGCGGTGCTGGCCCTTGCTGCCTGCGGTGAATCGCTGGAGCATATCGAAAACTGACTAATGTTTGGGGTGAGGGTGTTTTTGATGTTGTCGGGCGCGAACGTAATGCTCTATCCATAGTGGACATTCGATCCGAGAAATTATACTGAGAATCCGTTCGTAGCGTTTCTAAACACCGCCAACTATGGATAGAGCATTACAGTATACCCGTGCCCATATGTCCCACTTTGCATGACGGTACACACAAACAGGGCAACCCACGCGTCCGCCGATGCCTCTACCTCGCCGCCCTGAGTGCTATACGTAGCGATACACCCTTCAGGACAACCTACCAACGCCTACTCCAAAGCGACAAGAAACCCAGAGTCGCTTTGGCCGCCATTATGCGGAAGCTCCTTGTAACTATGCGCGCCATACTCATTAGTGGAAAACCATTCAATCAAAATCACATTGGACTACAATATGCTTGAATTCTCAACACACTATCTACGGGCATGACAGGAAAATCCCGAAATTCTACGGAAATCGTAGCAAAGAATATCCGCCTCCAGCACGAAGCGACGGAAAGAGTCTAGAGCTAGGGCCATCTCAATGGTACGGTAGGAAATCGAACGGTCAACGGGTGACGTCACCTGACCTATGTTCGTGCTCTTGGCTCAGTGCAAATTCTTCTTCGGGAGAAAGAACCATATGATGGCGGCCGTGAACGGCGAAATAGACGAGTCCGGCGATGAACCAGACTGCGCAGCCGTATACCCCCAGTCTGTATTCTTCGTTCCAAAAAAGGAAGACCAAAGTGACAGAAGCAATGATACCCGCAATCCAAGCGCCCGCAGTGCCTAAAGGACTGACATACGGCCTTTCGATATCGGGAAGATTCTTGCGAAGCAACACAAAAGATGCCATCTGCATGATGTAAGCGATTACCGCTCCAAAGACAGCCATGTTCAACAGTACGCCTCCAACGGGAACGTCTCCAAAAATCCGGTTGCTGTAATGTATAAGCAGTGCCACGATGTATCCGATTACTGCTCCAATAATAAGAGCAACATGGGGCGTTTTTCGGGTCGGATGCGTGAGGGACATCCATTTTGGAAAGTAACCCGCGCGACTCAGACTGTAAATATTTCTGCCGTAAGCGTAGATGATGGTGTGAAAACTGGCGACCAAGCCCGCGACCGCAACAAGAGACAACAGCGAAGCGCCAACACCGTCTCCGAAAATCGTTTTGAATGCCAAGAACAATGGGTCACTGGATGTTCCAACTTCAGCCGAGCCCGGTTCGATTCCAGCGTTAAGAAAAAGCGTAAGAAAAGAGGCGATTATTAACGTGAGAATGCCGTACATCAATCCCTTGGGCATATCGCGCTTCGGGTCATGAGATTCCTCGGCCGCAAGCGGCAATTGTTCGATAGCCAGATAAAACCAGATTGCAAATGGTAATGCCGCTGTCACGCCACTCAATCCTTTTGGAAACCAGACACTATTACCGTCCTCGGGGGGCATGTTAAGTGCGTTCTCCATGGAAAAATGCGGTATCGCCCCTATCCAGAAAACAGCGAGAATTCCCAAGGCCAGAAATGTGATGAAAATCGTGAACTTGAAAGTGGCTTCAACGCCGACGATGTTGAGGCCAAGAAAGACGGCATAGAACAGGAACCACCATATAGGATCGGGGACTTGCATGCCGACGAGGTCGTTGAAAATGGAACTCATGTAACTACCGATACCGACAACTATCACCGCGGGCGTCAGTACGTACTCAATATTTTCCGCCAGACCAGTTATGAACCCTCCCCAGGGCCCCATCGCTGAGCGACCAAATGAGTATGCACCCCCGGTATGTGGCAAGGCGGGAGACATTTCAGCAATGGAAAAGCACATACAGACGTACATGACAGCGATTATGACAGTGGCTACAAGAAGGCCTCCGAAGCCACCTGAAGCGAGCCCGAAATTCCACCCAAAGAAATCCCCAGAAATGACTGCTCCCACGCCTAGGGCCCATAGTGACCAGACACCCGCAAACCGTTTCAGTCGACGTTGCTCGAAATACGCATCGTCCTTCACTTGATACGAAACACCCGAATGTTTTTGACGCTCGCTCACTACTACCCTCCTGTAAATACTTCGGTAATGCCCATTTCATTGAGACTGATTCTACCCCGCCCACCTCTATGCAAACAATCAGGCTTCAATGCCGAATCAAACATCGGTCACTTTAACCGTTCATGGACACAATAAATCCTTGGTTCGGCGTCGTTTTACCGGCGAGCATTTCTTGGTATACGGATTCCACACCGTCTTGACCAGAACGTATCACTATTTCAATATGTTGGTCAGCAAAGTCGTACATCTTAGCCAATGCTGCACCTACCGTTGCTTGAAATTCCTGCGCACCCAATTCCTTAATCCGTTTTTGGATTATGTCTGGGGCGAAGAACGTCTGTGGTGTCGCCCCCGGCATATCGGCGTTTTGTCCGCCTTCCTGCCAGTGTGTCAATCCAACTAATGAACTGAGTTTTAGTTGGTCTGCGAAATGATGGTGAACGGCCGCGTTAACATTGGCACTGCCCGCCATATCCACGTAGGCCACAGGTTCATCATTCGGAATGCTTTTAATATCGTCGTAAGTTACGACTTTACTGTAGCACCCCAAACTCTCTACGAATTCCACGTTGGCAGGCGACGTCAAACCAACAATCGTGCATCCATCGTCACCGCGTAGTGCCACTTGATGAGCCACACCAAAGGTAGTTTTGCTTGACGCGCTGGATAACACGAGAGTCTTTGCGCCGAAGAATTCATTCTCTGCCAGCCAGTCATCGATAAGGAACGAAGTGGTAAACAAAGGGCGATAAAGCATTGAATGGTTCTCGTACGCGGGCGCAAATCCCTGTTCAGGCGTAACTCTGGTGTATTGGTTGTATGTGGGTGCCGATTCCTGCCGATGAAGCGTTCCATCGAAGAAGCCTCGGCTATTCACCCTGTCCGGTTTAACGATAAGTGTCGTGGACATAGGGAAGTATCCGTAGTAACGGTCACCGTCACCGAAGTCCTCGTGCTTGGACTCTACCACGCTACCAATAGCCCATACTGGGATGCGACCCCAATCTCCCTCTGCGGGGAAGAACTGCCAGTATTTCAGCATATCGCCGGCCACGCCGTACGTTACATTGTTTGCGGTGAATGCGTACTTCTCCACCAGAAATCGCACTTCTCCTTCTCCAAGCGGAGTCACGCCGGAGGATACAAATCTGCATTCACCTAGATTCGATTTATTTACTACGAAATCAACATTTTCGGTTGGAACAGTCATTCTGTATCTCCATGGCAGGTGTATATTCTGGTGTTGATTATAGGAATCGACGTCATCTGAGCAGACAAGTCAGAGTGAATCAAGTAACTGATGTCGCACCGAGGGATTGAGTATACGAGATGGCAGGCGGGGGTGCAAGCGGGGGAGCCAATTCGAGAATGGTGTCTTGTAGCGGACGACCACCGCGGTGCCATCTTCGAATACATTGAGACCCTCTACAACCCCAAACGGCGACACGCAGCCCTTGGCTACCAATCGCCCATACAATATGAAAACAACATGAAACTACAGCAACCATTAGCAGCATAATTGCTCGGATTGACTGTCCACTATGGATAGAGCATTACAATCATCCCCGAAAAACTGCAGGAAATCAAGAGGCCGAGATTTCCTGCCCAAAAACGTATATACTCTATATTCAAAGGGTACAAAGAGTTAGGTTGTTTTTTTTGACCTTACGAGGGAAAACCAATTGATTCATAGAAAATGTACCTTGTAAGAAGAATTTCGAAAATGCCCATCGCCAAAAACCAGAGGTGGACCGCTATATTGCCAACACTCCAGCATTATAGCGAGAAACGCGGATCTGCCTCGACAACTTCTCAAGAAAACAGCTCGCCCCCAGTAGTTGGGAACCCGTCAGTATAAATTAAAATCACTGACGTGGTAATTGTGGCAGGTTAGACAACTGCTTCCAGATTCTGCACTAGAATGACATAGCCGACAATCCTGAATCTTTATAGGACTGAAATTGCTCCTGAAGTTCAATGGGTCGGTTCCTAATTCTGTTGAGCCGGATTGGGTTCTATAGCTATCGAGATACGAACTCGGTTGTCCTGAATCCAATGAATCGGCTGGAAAGCGATGACATTTTCTGCAATCGAGTAATTTCAAATGGGGGGCGTGGTCGAATTTCGTGAACGTTCGGCGCCTAGCCGGTGCCGTCCAATTTACGCTGACGCGTCGGCTGTCGTTCGAATCAAAATCAACACTGTGACACTTAATGCATGTGCCGGGTGAGGTGTTCGGGTCCGAGCGTCCGCTAAGTTCATCGAAAAGAAGGCGCGCGGCGCCGTTCTTGAAGTAAAGACTTGCTGCAAAATCTAACCATTCACGAAGGAACGGATCACCATGATTTATAGGACGATGATAAATCGACCGCGGCGATTCGAGAGAGTACCAACCATTTACTGAGATTCGGAAAACCGAATCCAGCCATTTCTTAACTTTGGACTGCGAAGAGAACCATTTTTCAAAATCATTGACCGACTGAGGTACTATCTCACCTTCATCGGATTCGAACTCCTTATACCCTGGAACATCCTTTATAAGGCGTTTCCAATCGGAAGAACGGATACTTTTTTTGGTTACCGCTGACGTCCAGCGGCCACTCTTCACATGCAATTTGGAATCGAACCAGGACCGAAAACGATCAAAGCTCTCAAACCAATCAATGAATTCATCGTAATTATTGTTGTTTTGTTGAGCCAATTCGGTTGACATTTGCTCCAATTGAGGCAACTCGTCCAGAATTTTACTCCAAGTTGTTTTGGTCAGCTTTCCGTCTTCTGTGACGTACATTCCGTTTGCAGAAATGAGATCCGACTTCGCAATGATGTCGGCAGCGACATTGAAGGAACTCGTTCCAGCTAGTTCCCCAACAAGTAATCTTGGATTTATCGAAATGTTCGACTCTTGGTCGACGAGACTTCTTAATCGACTCTCTATGACAGATGTGCTGTTTTCTTCTGCATCATCGGTCAGCAAGATATTTAGGTTTTGAACGCTCCGCGCAATTCTGCCAACGGCTTCAAGATCCGAGGCATTATCAAATTCTTCGAGGTACGACAGATCAAATAGAAAGACATTATCTAGAATCTCCAAATCTGACTCGAATAGTTTTAACGCCTCTTCGGATTCACGATTACCATAGGCTTGGTCTCCGGAGACCAAAAACAGCATGAAAGAAGAAATAGGACGTTCGTTATTCAGGTTGGGCCAGTTTTCGATTTCCACATTTTCTTCTTTCAGCGTCATCGTGTCCAACGGAGGAATACCGAATAATTGAAGCTCTCCGCCCTTATTCTTTGTGATCGATGACGAATGGCATGCAGCACACATTTCGCCGAATGTTCGCGTTCTGGGCAATCGCCCGGGCGACTGAAACGCATGGCAGACTGTGCAGCTTTGGGGCGCGACGGAGTCATCCGTTATATTTTCGAAGTGTTTGTCGAAATGTCGCTCATGATCGAATACAATGCCCGTTCGTCGATTGTATGGATAAGTTTGCCGTGGGTTCGACAGCGATCGTCCAAACTCTGGGTGGCCATTTTCAAAGCTTCGAAACTGAATCGTGTGGCACGATTGACATTGCTTTGAACTAAGATGACTTAAGTCAAAGGATTGTCCATTGTGCTCCTTGTGGCAAGTAGCGCAAGCAAGCTGTCGGTCAACGTGGTCCGATGAAATTTCCAACAAAGCGGCGAGTTTGAACAACATCGGTGAATTGTCGTTGCTCGGAAATCTTGAGGACGCGACGTCTGTACGTAGATCTAATTCTTGTGGTGGAATTCCGTGCGCTTGCAATGGCGAGGACCCAATGTCATTGTGACAATCCAAACACTTCCGGCTCTGGGTATTGTTCTCGTCTTGATCGAATGCCGAAAGTAGGACGGATGCGAATCCTGATTGAATCTCGACGTGGCAGGTGTTGCAGTTTTTCGACTCGAAACCGGCTAGCGACTCCGCTTCTCCAGAGGCGATAGATGCCCCTTGGTGCGCCTTAATTAGTGGACCAGGGGAAATAAAGTTGTCGCGCCAGGGTCCGTTCAGTCCAATCAGGACAGCGGAAACGGTTAAGGCCACAAAGAACCAGGTGGTTAGACCACGTTTTGCACGAAGGCTTAACACGGGCGTGCAGCGTGTTTCGCGGCAACAGACGCCGATACCATTTTTGACAATTGGGCCGAATGACGACTCAGCAGATCTGGTATCGTCGCAAGGTCCGCCATATTGTTCTGGCCGTGTACATTTCCAGCGATCACGAACAAGTATTGGTTTACACTCGTAGCCCCGGCAGCGGCCCATTCTGTTCGGGCCGGCAGGACAACAGCAACCCTCGGAAGCACGCCCACATACCCAGCGCTCCTGTGGTCTATGATATCGGGCGTTGGGTTTGATTGGTTCGATAGAGTCCGGCACGATTAGACACCTCTTCCCGAAAAAGAGTATACGAAAATTATATGGACGACTGCCATCAGAATCAGCGAATAAGTCACGGGAATATGAACAAATAGCCAGATTTTTAGTACAAGTTGAAGAGAAAAGTGGAAATCCAAATTGTCTTTCGCGACTGCGTTCTCAGCGATTTCACTTAAGATCGATTTTTCGGTTTCGTTTAAATACTTTTTCTTGTTTTCGATCTGCCTTATCATTCGGTCGATCATCAGACTTCCACCGAACAGATGTTGCAATGTATTTTTTGGGCCATAAAAAAAGTCGCGAAGATGGTCTGTAAAAAAGTAAGATACCGTCGTGAACAGCGTCCTCTCGATCGAGTTTTCTGCCAACGCTTCTACTCTTAATCGAATAATTCGGCGACGCTCAGGGATTACCTCGAACACGACTTCTTGGCCTTTACCGGTGAGACGCCGTGGAAAAGTCCGAGTAAGAAAAAGGCCGACGAAACCACTAATCGTCGCGATTAGCCAGAAGATCATCAGGACTCGCTCAACTATACCAAGGGGCCAGATTGATTCAGTATGCAAAAAAAAGACGATAATACCGACGAGCGCTACTCCGATATGCGCTCGCAGCCAGATGCGCGATGAAATGAGAACGGGGAGGGAGAATTTTTTTCGCAAGTTGTAGGCTGCTAAAAAAAGAATGATAGCAATCATCAACCACCCCGACCAGAGGATGGGATCTAAAAGCATAATATCGAGGAGCACGTACATTAGACCCAACGATAATGTGATGAACCCAACCAGTAAGCCGTTTCGAATATTCCGAGAAGATGGAGACATTACAACGCTACGAATTTTGCGATGGATTCTTTGTTCTGCATGTTGACTCGGGCCATTGCATCATGGGGACACGCACGCACGCAGGCTGGGCCACCTTGTAAGTCGACACACAAGTCGCATTTTGTTGCTTTGTATACTGGCTTTCCCGCGTCTGCGCCTAAAGCGGTAATTCGGAACTCACCTCGGTTGTCGCGCACTGTCACCATACGAATCGCGTCATAAGGACAGTTGTTATAACACGTGGAGCAACCTATACAAGTTTCTGTGTTTATGACAACCTGTCCACCTTGGCTTTCGCGATGGATTGCACCCGTGGGACAACCGATCATGCAGACTGGATCAACGCAATGCATACAAGCGTTTACGACCATAACATGATTGCTGACTGGACCTTGCCGAACGAACCTTGGATTCCCATCGTGTGCATCGGCGCAGGCACTGACGCAGTCGTCGCAGCGGGTACATCGGTCCGTATTGATAAGCATTGTTTGAGTTCCATTCAAATACCGATTCTGCGCGAGGAATTCGAACACATCGTCATATAACATATTTCCTGTAGAGTTGGACGTGTATTTTTGATCACCCGTATCTGGAATTCGCTGAATGTCATCGCGTTCAATTTGCGTTTCTTGGTCCATATCCGGCAAAACGTATTTTTCCATTACCTGAGTCGGGATATGTAACACGTGAGTATAACCGATCGCACGCAAGCTATATTGTTGTGAGACAGGATGTTCTGCGTCATTCCAATTGTGAATTGCTTCGGATAAACCAAAAATCATACCTTTACCTAGATAGCTTCGAGTCTGATACCCAATGCCAAAACGTTTGCAAACCCGGACAAATCCAGTACAAACGACGAATACACCGTCGGGATATCCTCCTTCTTCGACGATGATCTCTTCCTGTTCAATTGCAGCATGCTTTTCTTCCGCGGAAAAATCTATATAATCCCCGGACCATTCATCGTATTTGCCAAAGGCGTGAAATGTAATCAGATCGTATTTGTCAGATGGAATGTTTCGAAACAGCTCATCGTGTTCCAAGGCACTTTGGAGGGCTCGGGCTCGGTAAACATCATCTATACGTGTCTCGATTTCCTCGTCAGCTTCGATCAAATCTCGAAGCCCCTGCCATCGAATTTCCAGTACTCTGCTCCGTTCACTTGCAACGACGCTGGCTGACCTAGGCGTTCGATAAATCGCGCTACCTTCGCCAAATATCTCGCCTGGTTGTATCCGATGCGTTTCATATTCGTCGCTATTATGCACTTGATCAAATAGTAGTCCGGTGAGTTTACCTCTGCCGTGTACCTCGGTTCCCCCCTGTTTCGTTGTTTGTTTCAGATTCTCCGGAATTGTTGGCAAGAAACTGCTCTTGAAGTTGGCTGCGAATGAACGCAGAAAGTTCCTCTTGCGCGATTCACGTTGTCTCAAAGCCGAAGGAGGCAAATCTGGAGAGAGGACGGCGCTGACCAGGCCATCTATTAGAAAAAACGCTGTGTTACCGTAGTCGCCTTTACCGACAATAATCTCGCCTTTACGATAGGTGTGTAATCGGGCGTCGTTCTTCAAGATTCCGTATATGGAAACAGATACTCCAAATGAATTGAACAATTCCTTCTTCGCACTCTCAAGATCCCCACAGATGCGCCGAAAAGGATCGCAGTTCAAGACCTCAACTACGTCAGATTCGGACATTTCTCCGAATGATTGTGCCCAACGGCTTTTTTGTTTGAATATTCCGGAGGATGTTATGCTAACTTTTTCTGTCGCCACGTAGCCGTCTCCTCATTCATTCGTTGCCGTAAACCGGGTAAATGGCTTATTTGTACACCTCACCCTTAAACTCCGCCGGTAATGAGGAATCTATGGGCGCCAGTGCCGCTCCGTATTCGACACTTTTTTCTTCTAAGAACGTAGCCAGAGAGCTTATTGTATCAGCAGCGTTCTCATATTCTTCTTTATTATTCTTGACGAGTTTTAATGTATCTCCCTCCTTCGGAATCGTATCGAGCATAGCGTTAATCTCGGCAACATTCAAACCCATCAATTTTAAGTCGTCGTAAGCCTTTTGCACGCGAGCCATCATGCTCTCCAAGAAAATGCCGTCGACTGTGGCGAGGGCGAGACTCCGTAAGCTGAATTCCAAATCAATCGACTTACCGATCACGTAGAGAAGACGTTTTCTTTCTGTAGACGCGGGCTTGTTGGTCTCCTCTGCAGGGGTCGGTAAGAAATTGTGCCTCACTTCGCCTTGTAAATATGCGACGAGTTCAAACATCTCACTTCCGGCAGGGTGTTCACCAACATTTACGAGATTTTCGCGTGGAACTGTATGACACTGGAAGCAATTGCGAGCAAGATCATATATTTTCAGAGTTGAGCGCATGCCGTTTTCCGTAGCGGTCATCAGACGTTCCATACGATCAGGATATTGTTCGGTATCCTGATGAATCACGATCCAGTCTCTCGCCCCTCCGTGGCAGCGTTGACAGGATATGCCACTGATTGTTTTTGCGCGACCTCCCGACTCTCGCGCGTGACGCGTGTAATGACATTGTACGCATTCGCTGTTGCGCCGGATACTGCCGGATTCCCCAAGCCTTTCGAGTATCTCTTGCGCCTCCTCTCTCAAATGAAGTTCTTCATACGTGCGACTGTGGGTCGACTCGGACCACGCTTCAGACGTGCGCTCATGGCACTCTGCGCAATTTTCGGGACCGTCGGCTGTTATCGTGCTGGGGTCGTAGGTCAAAATGGATTCTTGTGCGGCAGCACCGAAATATTCGGCTGAAAGAAGAAGGAGAGGAAATATAAGTGCGAACCGGAACCTTGCGCCATTCGATTTTTGAGCAGTTCGACCTGTCATTCCGTTGTCTCCCGTTAACCAAGATTCAATCGCTAAAGATAAATCGAATACATGCACTGGGTAGTATAGTACGAGATTTTCTCCTATTGCAAATCTTACTATTTTCCATCGTGAATTTGTTGTCATTCGTTGATGCGAGAAAGCAAAATCATGCTTCCAAGTGAATATCGGACGACGGGACACAAATGCATGGAAGGCATGAACCGTTGACGAGGTTCGGAAAACTTGGTTGAATATCCGGGTACTCTACGGAGCCGCTTTTCACTGCCGTCATACAACTTCCGCACTTACCTTGCTTACAAGAGTATTTTATCCTGTTGGTCTTGAATTTTTTACTTCTCGACAAGGCGTAGATACTTTTCTCGCTTGACCACTTGAAAGTTTTCTTCGAAATAGAAAACGACACGCTGAAAACGTGTCCCTGATCTGTTGAAACAAGAGCATCGCTTTGAGGTGATGGCCGCTCTGGCGTAAATTGTTCGTATTTTATATCGCGGTCTGGAACCCCCCAATCGAGTAAACCATGGCGAAGTGCCGTCATCATGGGACCAGGTCCGCAAATGTAGTACTCGTAATTATTACACGGCAAAATTGATTGTAGTCTGCTGATATCTGCGTAACCAAATTCGTGCTGCATTCGATCATTTGAGTTATCGCAATCGTCAGGCATAACATCGCTGTAAATAACATAGATTCGGAGTTGTTCCAGTGTTTCGAGGCTTTCTTGAAATTCGGTCTCAAAGGCTAAATCATCCGAATTTCTAACGCCATAGAGGACCCATATTTCCCGCGAACTCTGCTCGGTCGCCAGTGTTTTCAACATTGACAATATCGGAGTAACACCGACTCCGCCAGCAATCAAAACCACGGGATGATTTTGACTTGTGTCTAGAAAGAAATCGCCAGACGGAGCTTGCACATCGATGAGATCCTGTTCGTTTACCTGTTCGTGCATATAGTTTGAAACTAAACCCGGAGGATAGATCTCTGAATTTACCATTGGTGCCGGAACGCCCCTTATCGAGACTCGATAGTACTCCGAATTCGAAGCGTCGGATAACGAATAGCACCGATTTTCTTCGTCGATAATTTGATGATCATCAGGATCAGGAATGTTCAGACAAAGCACGATAAACTGACCAGGACGGTAGGCTGGTAGTGGCTTGAGATCATGTGGATAAAGGTAGAAAGAGCATATCGAATTTGCCCTGTTCTCGAATACCTTTTTCACCACATTGAATTTTCGCTTGCCAGCCCAGTATCGTCGTTCCGAATCCAGTGCCCTAAAACGTAACTGCGCTGTGTTGAGTCTCTGTTGCCATTCTTCAGCGCCGAGCTGATAGCTCTTTCTCTTGCCTATTGAGTGCCGAAAAGCGACACTGGATATGACGAACATATTGACGAACGCCATACAAGCTAAAATCGAACCTGCAACGATCCCGAAATATGCCATCGCGCGCGGAGCCCTCCTCTCACATCAATATAGAACATTTCTCACTCTATCAAAATTGAAGCACGAATTCACTACGGATCCCATACCGACTGTCGATTTGATCGCCTTCAACCCAAAATAAACCTGAGCGCCAAACAGCGCGATTCTTCAATGCCTGTTGATAACTCACGAACCCACCCATTCTACCACCGCCTGGGCCTTCCGTTTCTTCCCTACCGCCAATTTCGAAAGTCAATTGTTTTCTTGTCTCCGAAAAGAACAGCTGGTACCCAACTGCGCCTCCGACACTGTCCCCTACGAAATTCTCAATTGGAGAGGGAATCGTGCCGATTCCCGGAGCCTCGAAAAGTAATCCAACTAGTCCCAATGGCCCGCCGACTCTCTGATCACGAGCCAAGGATTGGAAGTTGTTAATTCCCCCAAAAACGTTAACGTAGATGAGGTCATGACCGTGAGGGGGAGTCCATGAAGTTTCAATGAGAATTACCGTTCCGTGTGCGCTCCGAGCACGGTTTCGCGTACCCTTACTTTGGGAATGATTGACGCGAATCGCCGTATTGAAGTGACCGAATCTTCTGACCGAGCTCGCGCCGAAATTTAATTGGTCGCGGCGATCAGTGCTTGTCCCGGCGCCTGGAAGCGGAAGTAGACGTACCTGATCGTCAACGTACCCGATATCGAAATCCAGCGTCGCCTTTCGTGTGTCAATAGACGTAAAGATTCCGAACAAATCGCCGCTATCGCGTCGTATATTATTTGCACCCAAGACGCCTTCAATATCGCCCCATCCCCACAGAGCCGTAATTCGCACGTTGGACGTTCCAGGAAATAGCAAGTTATTTCGGGTAATGCCGATCGCATCGATATTATCATTGAGCATTATCCCCTCTTGTATTGAGATGGGTTGGCGCCCGACGGCAAAGCCAAAATCCAGTCCGATTTTGTCGTTTCTGTCGAGTCGCGGAAAGAGTTCCCCGAAATCTCCTTCAAAGTATAGTGTTTCGATGTTGCCATCGAGAAACAAGTCCCCTTCATTTTCGCGCTCGGAACCAAACCTTTTCCATTGGTACCCTGATGCGCGATCTATACGATCGATAGGTCTGAACCCTACTACGAGACGTTCTGTGGGGGTGAATGCCAGATTAAAATTGAGATCAAGTCTGTTTGCGAATTCATGGACGATTGGAGCGGTTTCCGAAGATCCCGTATCGACGTA
Source organism: Candidatus Hydrogenedentota bacterium (assembly GCA_012965445.1). The sequence goes on along the minus strand of DTSJ01000315.1, from coordinate 10,510 downwards.
TTGATACGCAGATCGAAGAGAACCAAACAAGAGTAGGGAGGGTTGCCATACTGCTCCGGTGAATATCGTTATTCCTTCGCTCAGACGCCCTGTGTTCAAAAAATCGTTTCCAATGTGTAGCGTTCGTGGGCGTTTTGGAAACGGACGAGCTTGGCTTTCCAGAATCAGCTCCGGAAAAGACATTCGCAGCAATTCTCGGTTTCGAGAAGTCGCTTCGACAGGGTTGAGTTGTTCCAAACCACGTTCCAATTCGTCGCGCAATTCTTCGCGCAGCTCCACGGAAGTCCACGACTCCTTATGATAAAAGTCTTTGCGTCGTAATACCGCGTTGAGGCCGTTTACGAGATCGAATCGTTGAGATTCAGTCATCGCTTGACCTTTATGGGATTCAAGGTCTTTTCGTAATTTGGGACTCAATATTTTCCAGATTCGCCCCGCAGGAGTATTTGGATTTTCCGATCCCTCTATTATCCTTAAAGCAAGTTTATCGAAATCGACGATATCTTCGACAGAAATCAGGGCATACGCTTCGGTCTGAAGCGGGATCGGTTTACGAGAAAGTCTGCTCTCTTCTGCGGCTTCCGACAGTATGGCAAGCAGAAGGGTCACAATCGCGGGCAGAAATCTAACAGCTTTGCTCCAGGGCAAAAAGTCTCCCAATTTCGTCGGCTGAATCACGTCCATACACAAATCGCCCTCTTTCGCCTTATCAACTTAAAACTTGTTAGGTTATTCAATAATGAACTCGAATCCGAGTTCCTGTATGACAGTGTGCCCTCCCGTCAAACCGCGATACTGACCCAAGTCATGTCCTTCAGGATCATCGGCTAATGCCTCTACCTGTTTCCGGGTACTTCGTTCACCGGATGAACCCTTGACATCTCCGATACCGAAACGTATACCGAGCGCGACTTCATAAGCGCTCATACCGTAATCGAAGCCGACATCTTTGATTTCGTCAATTAGATTGACAGGAACCATACCT
>DTSJ01000315.1:1259-9515 GCA_012965445.1 Candidatus Hydrogenedentota bacterium | reverse complement strand
AGTTGACGGTGTACTTTCCAGGGCCAGACAAATCCTTTGCTGGAATTTCGTATTTGGCCCAGGAATGACCCAGTGGTTTTATGTTTTTCTTGTGAATGCGCGAATTTCCGGGTCGGCCGGTCAAGGTCGTCGCAGACGGCGCTGGCCGAACAAATGGTAGAGGCGTCACGGAGTAAGGAATCGACAAAACTTGCTCACGCTCGCCACCGCGAATATTTCGCGTTATGAACGTGGACTGTAGCGAAAATAACTGTCGGTCCTGAGGAAGTTCGCGATTATGCACGTATAACGAATGCAAGTCCCGCACATCGTAGTTCGGATCTAGATCTCCGGATTCGAACACAAGGATCCCGCTTTGGTTGTAGACTTGGACATTCAGGTAGACTGTTCGTTCTGCAATAAAGCCTGTCGGAACCTGATGCCCGTCAGTCAGATTCTTGACTTCGATTCGAAATGCGACTCCGTTCGACTTGGCTCTGAGGACTTGTATCTCTCCGAGTCCGAAACCAGCTTGTAGAATGGCGAGTCGCGCTCTCTGGTACTCTTCAAGCAATTCTATTTGGTCAATCAGAATATCTCGAGCTTCATAACGTTCATCAATATTCGACCAACGACTTGGAAACGAGGTCCCTTCGCCTTTGGCCTTTCTGGCGGGCTCCTCAGTCTCTTCGAATTCATCAGTACCCCAGCCCGTTTCGTGGTCGAATTGAAGCCATTCACGTATGCTCGCGAATTCTGCTGCTTCATCATTATGCGGGAATATGCCCGGATGAATTACTGAATGGTCTGGGCCAGCGAACATGTGGTCTGTCTTTTTTCGTGGTTCACCCACCCACCTAGCGCCGATTTTAGCAATCTTCTTGTTCTCGTAATTCGTAGCCTTATCTCCACTGAATACACCAGGCACTTTCCCCATATGGCAATCATTACAATTAAGTCCGCGCTTTGCCGCAGGAGAGCGCTTGAACTCGCTGAATGCTTCTTCAAGCCGAAAACCGTTTAACAAGTTGACGTCGTGACACATTCCGCAAAACACTGGTTCGACAAGGTTAAAGTAAGGCTCTATACTCTCATGAACCTTTCCTTCACCCATCTTTTTTTCAATATCTCGTCTAAATGTTTCGGAAAAATGCGGATCGCCTTTCGGGCCATAAATTGTCTGGCTGATGTTTCCGCTCTGCAGAGCCAATCTTCCGCTTATCTTTCCGTAGTTTTTGTTGACCCGATGGCAGACGACGCACGTGACGCCTTCGCGTGACGTCGGACTCCTGTCAATATTACTCATGAAAATTGCTTCATTGGTATTCATACCAACCGGTGAGTGACACCGGATACAGAAATCTCCATTTGACCCATTTGTAAGTTTGAATATTTTTCCATGCATCGCGTTGAATACGGGGCTCATCTGAGCGTAGGCGTGGGGGGAAACCGACCATTCCCGGTAATGATCAGGATGACATTGCCTGCAATCACTTGCGGATGGGTAATAGACATCGTTTCCGCTTCCCATGACCTCCGCATGGATCCGCGACGTATCCGCCTGTTCGTCATCTTCGGCACCGAGCGCGAGTAGATCGAGCTCAAGCACATCTAAAGATGTCAGGATTGCGATGATTGCCGGGCACACAAAAGAGAGTCTTAGGATCTTCCACATCTTGTATCATTTCCCATGTTTTGTCTATTTTCGAAACACATTCATCCCTAATAAGCCTTTTACTCGTAACGTGAGACGATAAGCTAGACTTCTGGCGCCGCAATGGATGCGATCTGTAGAAAGGCATGTATATGCATAAAATAGCACGAACATATGTCAATTGCAAACCAGATCCGAGTGTTGTTAAGTCCGACAATTTGTCGCGCCAGAATTCCCTACTTATGTCCTGTGCCGCTTCAAGGGAAGCTTACAGTGGGTTCTAATTGCTAGTGCCCGTAGGGCCAAAAAACTTGTAATGCTCCATCCATAGTGGACGGTCCATCCGAGGATTTATGGAACCTAACGATCAACCATCTTAAGCCAAGGACCTGGGAGATACATTGCAGCGTCGATAATAGAAATGAATGTTTTCACTACGGGTTCAAATTGGTCTCTGGCCACTTTATCAATGGTGTCGTCGCCGAGGAAGAGGTACTCCGGTCCTGAGATAAGGGAATAACTCGGAATTCCTTTGAGGTAGTAACTCTGTGTTTCGCCGAACATGGTGAGGGCGCCTTTGCGCGGGATGATCGTATCGTGCAGGTTGTGTTGCTTGATGGCCCGCGTTGTTGCGTTGTAGAGTAACTGATTCGGTGGGGTGAATAGAATCCGGGGTTCGATTTCGCCGGTATCGCGGTACCCATCTTTACCCGCTTCGAACTTTTTGGCGATATGTTCTATGCCTATGGCTAGAACGGTGTTTTTCATCACTTCCGGATTTCGGTCGGCAAAAATATTCGCGCCCATAGGATAATTCCAGTCATAATGGCTTCCATCAAATACAAACACGAGTTCTTTTTGTCGGAAGTTCGAAGGAATTTTGGAAAAGTATTTGGCGAGACCCAATACGGAGCTTATGCCTGAGCCGTCCTGTACGGCGCCGGCGAATCCGGCGTCGTGATGGGTATTGACAATGATCGCATCTCTTTTTTGACCTGGCAGGGTGGCGACGATATTCGCGGAGATCGAATTCCTGATCTCGCCGTGTATGATGACGCTGGCTCGAATCGCAGTCTTCGACTTTTCCATCTGAGCGAGCAAGGCTTCGCCGTCATATTTTCCGAGGTACAGGCCGGGAATTCGTGTCTGCACCATGGCTGAGGGATCTGGATAGAATTTATTGGTGCCGGTGTCGTAGTCCTTGAGGATGGCGATCATCGCCGTCGCACCCTGGTCCGCTGCCTGATAGTAACTGACTGGGAAATTTGATGGAATTGGACCTGCTTTTCCACCGAAAGTACCTGCTGCGAGGGTTCCATTCGGGTCATAGGTAAAGTCTGAGATGAGCGGTGCTGCGGCTCCGGGTACGCTTTGACCGCGCACCTCAAAGACGACAATTTTTCCAGTAAAGTCTGCGTCCTTTGGAATATTCTCCCCGACAAATACCAATTCTCCCGTGACGCCGGGTCGTGGGGTGAATCCTGCGCCGCGCATGAAGTAAGCGGAGATGGATGTGCCCTTTACATCAAGAGCCCATTTTTCATAATGGCGGTATTCAAGTTCATACTGTTGTTCTTCGACATCGGCAATGCCGAAGGATTTTAGGCGGCCCACAATATACGCGCGAACGGCATGATCGCCGTCGGTTCCCATCCTGCGGAATTCAGGGTAGCCTTCGGTGATTTCAACAATCTCTTCCACCCAGCCGAACATCTCGTCATTGCTTGGAACGTGGGGCTTGGATCGCTCGATTCCCTGGGCGAATACAGAACCAATTCCGGCCTGCACAACGATGATAACCAGGGTTGCAGCGCGCCGAACATTTCGGATCCGTCGTTTTGTCATGGTCTCGTTTCCTTGTGGTATGGCCTTCCAGCGGAAGTTGACTCTGGATTCGGACTTACCGGTAACCCGTAAACCGTTCCTGATTCCCAAGCGTCAATGCTTGCAAAAACGAGACCCTGTATGCAATAAATGACGGACAGGGGAACGTGCTGATCCTGCCAATTCGGTACATGGATTTCAGAAAGGAATTGCTACTGATGAAGAAGTACTCATTTGTATTCGATGGGGTAAATGTTGCCAATACGATTCTGTTTGGTGTTCTCGTCGTGTTTTCACATTGCGCCTTGGCCCAGATCGATGTCGAGACGAAGAGCGACCAATCGCACCCCATTGTTTTGAAAGCCGGGAGCTATGTTGATGCCCGAGAAGGCCGTCTCGTTCGGCCGGCGATCCTCGTTATTGATCGGGGGATAATCGTTGCGATAAATCCTCCCGTTCTTCCTGAAGACTCAACTGTGGTTGACTTGGGCGAGGCGACGCATCTGCCCGGACTAATCGATGTACATAGGCACCTGATGATAGAAACCGGTGACGCTACGGAACTGGTTCAGCTGGCTCGAAATAACAGTGAATCGGACTTCCTCTTCGCTGCCATTTAGAATGGATATAAGACTCTGATGGCTGGATTTACCACGGTACGAGATCTGGATTCATGGTATTTCGTTGATGTCACGTTAAGCAAGTACAGCGAAGCAGACGGAGTTTCCATCCCCCGAATAATTCCGGCAGGGCACGGTATCAATGTCTCAGGCCCCGCAGACTATTCCATTTTTTTCCTCCGGTCGAATCGCTTCCCGGAGTGGGGATAGCAGACAACAAGCAGGAACCGATGCTGGAATGTTTCCGCATGGCCAGAATGCTAGTGGATTTCCCGATCTTGTCGAGTATGGCATGAGTCCCGCAGAAGCGATAAGAACTGCAACCGTTAATGCTGCAGACCTTCTGGGGGTAGACGATAGGGGAACCATAGAAGTCGATAAACTGGCGGACATTGATGCGGTAAAGGGGAATCCTTTAGAAGATGTCGGTTTGCTTCAAGATGTACTGTTCGTGATGAAAAACGGGAGAATATACAAGAACGATTAACAAGAAAAAATCCTCGCTACTGACCTCCGGGATACGCCTCTCCTTCGAAAACGACGCCCCAAACTGGAATGTCTTTGAGCCCGATGGCACCGACTTCGTAGGGATCCTCTTCAAGCACGGCGAAATCGGCCCGCTTTCCGGAAACGATTGAACCGACTTCGTGTTCAAGTCCGATGACGTAGGCCGCGTCAATGGTTATCGCGCGAATCGCTGCGTCGAGCGAAAGTTTTTCCGAAGGCGCCATGACGTCACCTTCCATATTGATGCGGTTTGCGGCAATCCACGCCAGAAAGAGCGGTGCCGCCGGTGCCATCGTTAAATCCGAGTGCAGCGCGACAACGGTATCCTGGCGTTCGAGTGTGCCGAGCAGAACCATCCGTGACGCACGGTCGTAACCCATGCCGTGCTTTGCATATTTGTCGCTGAGCACGTAAATATAGTTTGGCTGAGCGGACACAAGCGCACCCAGCGCTTCTATTCGACGGGCCTGAGTACTGGTTGAATACCCTAAGTGCTCCAGCGTAAAACGATGACCCCGCCTTGGGGTTTCACGCTGGAGAGTCTCAAGTGTGTTCAGTACTACATCCAACCCTTCGTCGCCGTTCACGTGGCAATGGATTTCGAAACCTGCATTCCAGAATACACGGGCGAGTTCTTCCAGCTCATCAGGTTCAGTCAGCCATTTGCCTTCATGCCCGTCACTATAACCGGGTGGATTTAATCTCATGTACTGGGCGAAAAACGCTCCATCGGCGAGAAGTTTGATTCGATTATTCAGGAAAACTCTGTGGCCCTGCTGCTTCGCCTGCTCTTCGTAAAGGAACTCGGCAACCCCTTCAGCGGATCCCATACTCGCGATCATAGGTTTCACATTCGGCACGAGCAGCACACGCACCGGAGAGTCGTCGCGTTCGAAGGTCTGGCGAATGAGTCCCGCTTCGATCTGATACGGCGCGAAAATACCTGTTGCCATGTCCGCGATGGTTGTAACGCCATTTGATCGCAGCATTTGCTTCAGCATGTTCATGCCTTTGTTCAGATGGCTGGGCGCCAGAATGGTTGACTGAAGACGAGGTAGCGCGATCGCCAGTGCGGTCTCTGAAAAGCGTCCTGCTGTGAAATCTGCATGAAGCGGATCTACGCCGGGTGTATCAAGAGCTTTTGCTAACTCCTCCTCCGTATCGAAGCCGAGAAACGCCATCGCTGCCGAATTAACAATGATCTCGTGAAAGGATCGCTGCCACACAATGACAATGCGTTCGGAATCGATCTCGTCCAGCGCATCGCGATCCAGCTCGCCATGCCACAATTCGTGGTACCCCCAGGTAATAAACGGTTTGTCTTTTGGAGCCGCCGCAATGCGTTCAACAAGCCGTGATCGATAGGCCTCTAATGTACGAACGCCCTCAACAGGGCCCGTTGGAAGTACCCAATCTTCAGGCGTGATGAACTCCGTGGGGAGGAGAACAGCCCCCAGCAGCGGGTGCAAATGTGGATCAATCAGGCCGGGCATCAGCACTTTGTCGCGAAACAGTGTGTCCACGCGATGTTCGTACCCATCAAGCCATACGGATAACTCGTCCAGAGAATTTCCGACGCCGAGAATACGTCCATCCTCGACAGCGACGAATCGCGCATCGGGGAACGACGGATCCATCGTAATTATCTTCTTAGCTTCAAATACCACACGTTCAGAAGCTTTTGCCGGATCGCAATAGAGCATCGAGACGAAGCAAAATAGGCACACAGACATTCGATAATGTATGGATCGAGTCACTAATGAAAGCAGGAGTAAGAACAGTGATGGAAACGAGGATATATTCAGCTTGAGCATTTTGTTGAACCTTTAGTAGTTCCGATTTAGTTGCAATTGGATTAAGCTTAGTTCATCGTGTTCTGTTATTCAATAGACGAAACCTCGGATTTCAGTAAGTCTCGGAAGAAGTCTCGGAAGCTCGCAGGAGAACTCACAAGTAGCAATGCGAGCCAAGAAGGCATAACACGCCTTGCCACGGGTGTAACTTGAAAACATGAAACAGATGGTGAAGTCATATGACAACGTGAACAATGTAGCGAAAGCCGTCGGAATTACAGTGCGCTTGTTTCGAGAATCGCTCCAAGATTTGACTCAATGTATACGAGCAATGCATTGTCGCATACACTCTGCCTCGCATTTAGTAGATCGTGTAACATTCATGCGTGTGCCTCGCAAATATTAGATCGCGCTAAATCTATGGGGCCAGATCCCCGTCGTGGGTCAATCGGGTCGATCGGACTTCCTTTGCTTCCGTAGTAGCGGTATGGGTTCAGGGAACCGAAATAGACATTATGGCAGCACTTTTCTTTTTTGCTTCGAGTTCTTTTGTTGACGGCTGTGGATATGTGGATACCAACTGATGCCTACCTAAGTCATTACGTTTCAACAAGTACGAGTTTTCGGAACAAACAATCGTTATAGTGTATACGTTTAAGATTCTGGATGATCTATAGGTCATACCAGGGAGATTCATGCGATGTTTGTTAATTCGAGAGCTGCTTCGGCTTGTTTGTTCAGTGTGGGTTTATCTACTGCTGGTTTTGCACAAGATGGGTCGGATCGGAAGCCTTTGTTTGGCGAGCTTCATATTCATACGGGGTGGTCTTTTGATGCTTACGTGTTCGGGGTGCGTGCCACACCGGATGATGCGTATGAAACAGGGAAGCTTACACCCCCATCAGCATCCGCCAACCGCTTAAGGCGAACCACCAATCGTAACCACACCATTAATCCCGTTAATGGTCATGGCCTTATCCAGAAGACGCGCTCCTGGCGCATTACTGCTTCCAGTATCCCCTTTGATATTCACATTACCGGCCTCCGCCACCTCATTAACCCCCTCTGACAACAAATTAAATGGCGATCCGAAGGTACCGTCCCCATTCCCTGCGCCCGCGAAATCAATCCAGACCAGCAGTGGGGGCTGCCCGCCCAGCTTTACAGTCAAATAAGTATCCTCCCCCTCATCCTCGCCGAACGCTGGGGGTCCTGTTAGAACCAGCACAGGTTTCATCGTCCCCCTGATCCCCCCCTCCTCCGAAAACGCCTCCACGTTGCCCATTCCCGGCACAATATTTGGGAAAAAATACACCCCTTCTGAGCTCGCCGTCTGATAAGTAGTAATATCCGAATCTAACGGTTTATACACTATATGAGCATAGGGCAGAGGTGTCGGCACTACAGTCGTCGAATCCTCAACTGTTCCCACTATCATTCCGGGCAACACGACCGGTCTGAGGAGTGGCGAATTCTTCAGACGAGCGAAAAGAACTATATCCGCTGATACTCCACCGCTCACCAATACCGAGTTAGTACCAAAATCGTACTCAGCCGTGTCTAGAGCCGAAATGTCGATTAACCCTGAAGGAACCCCAAGAAATATCATCTCACCAATACCATAAATCGAATTCAATCCAGTATCGACACCATCAAGTTTCAAAACAACCGTATCCGTTAACAACTGCAAACCTGTCAACTCGGCATCGCTGTCCAATAATTCAATCGTCACTCGAATAGTATTGGCGTACTCCATGCCTACATCTTCCACCAACTCGATAGCGTCCCCCGAAAATCCCGCCTGATCTTGTCGCGCTGTATAAGATGTCGGTAAATACCCAGGTCCTACCGCTACACAATTCCAATCGATCAAATCCGC
>DTSJ01000315.1:0-1249 GCA_012965445.1 Candidatus Hydrogenedentota bacterium | reverse complement strand
ATTACCATCTCCATCGAAGCCAGAAAACGACACCTCAAACCCCAGCGGCGCATCAGAACGCTCCATAAATATACTCGCGTCAGACACTGGATTCCCCCCCTCATCAGCTAAACCGACAATCAAAGGGATTGTGCCCGGACTAAACACGACATAACTATTGCCGACAATGTCACCGCCGTGTTCAGCTTGAGGTGCACCGATAATAAGGTCGTCAAGTCCATCACCATTGACATCACCTGCACCCGATACACTCTTACCCGATTCGTCCCCCCCATCAATTCCTTTGATAACAAAACCACCTGTGCCTGCTACCACAGTCGACAACTCAACAACATCTCCACCCGCCTTCCCGAACACCACATAGCTCTCACCCGCACCGCCGAGCCCCTGATATGCGCCGATAATAAGGTCATCCAGCCCGTCACCATTGACATCACCTGCACCCGACACACTGCTCCCCGAATAATCATAATCATCAACCCCGTTGATGACAAAGCCATCCGTGTCGGCACCCAACGCAATACTGGCGAGTTCTACCGCAGTACCACTCGTCTTTCCGAACACGACGTAACTTTCACCGGACAAAAAGCTACCGCTTGGATTTGCTCCACTTGCCCCGATAATAAGGTCATCCCGTCCGTCACCATTTACGTCACCGGCACCCGACACACTCCCACCAGATCGATCACCACTATCGATCCCGTTAATCACAAATCCGCCGGTACCCGATGTGATTGTGGATAGCTCAACCGCATCGCCGTTCTCCTTCCCAAAAACCACGTAACTCTCGCCTGCACTGCTATTACTACCTGGATCGCCATTCGGCGCACCAATTATTAGGTCATCCAGTCCGTCACCATTTACGTCACCGGCACCCGACACACTCTTACCAGATTGATCATCACTATCGATCCCGTTAATCACAAATCCGCCGGTGCCCGATACGATACTAGACAAACTTACTGCAGTACCGCTTGTCTTGCCGAATACCACGTAACTCTTGCCTGCATTGGAATTACTACCTGGTGCACCAATTATTAGGTCATCCAGTCCGTCACCATTTACGTCACCGGCGCCCGACACACTCCCACCGGAGAGACCGCCACTATCGGTCCCGTTAATCACAAATCCACCGGTACCCGATGCAATTGTGGATAGCTCAACCGCATCGCCGTCCTCCTTCCCAAAAACCACATAACTCTCACCAACTGGAGAACCGGAGAAGTCCTGAGCGCTTGATGCCCCGATA
>DTSJ01000314.1 GCA_012965445.1 Candidatus Hydrogenedentota bacterium | reverse complement strand
AAGGAGAATTCTCCACGTCCAGTTTTGGATTAGGCTTTGAAACACTCAGCGTCGCAGGCAAAACCTTGTGGTGAAGCGCCAGCGCGCATTTTATAATTCCCGCAGCCCCAGCCGCGGCTTTGAGATGTCCAATCTGTGACTTCACGCTGCCCAACGCAATATGCTGCGTGCAATCGTTTCGGTCTGCAAAAACTTCGCGAAGTCCTTCAAACTCAGCAGCATCACCCGCCGCTGTACCCGTCCCGTGCGCCTCAATCAGGCCAACTGTCGATGGTGCGAAACCAGCGTCCGCGTATGCCCGCCGCAATGCCTTCGATTGTCCCTGCGGCCTCGGCGCATAAATACTTTTGAATTTTCCGTCGCTCGAAGACCCGACACCCTTGATCACAGAGTAAATACGATCACCGTCGGTCTCGGCATCCTCGAGCCGCTTGATGGCAATCATCCCGATGCCCTCGCCGATCATCATCCCTTTCGACTCCTCGTCGAAAGGTTTGATGTAATCGTCAGTCGTAAATGCAGGCGTTTTACTGAAACTCATGTACATGAAGACCGAATTATCAGCGCATGCACCGCCCGTGATCATCATGTCGCTGTCACCGGCAAGCAGTTCGTTAACCGAAACCTTAATTGCGCAAAGAGAACTTGCACAAGCCGCATCCACCACGGAATTCATTCCGCCCAGATTGAAACGGTTCGCAATCCGTCCTGCGATCACGTTGCCGAGCAGTCCAGGGAAGGAATTTTCCTCCCACGGCACATAGTTGGCTTTGTACTTTTCGATGATAACCTTGATCTCATCTTCCCCAGCGCCGCTTGAGCGCAGGATTCTCTCAAGAACAGGATACTGCAGGCGCGCCGTGAGCGATGCGCTCAGTTTCTGACCGCCTCCAATACCCAGCACACACCCGATTCGATCACGATCATACGTCGAGTCCTCAAAAATTCCCGCGTCTTCCAGCACGTCCTTCGCTACCACTAGGCTAAGAAGCTGTCCCGCGTCCGTGACCTCAAGAATGTTCGGCGGAAGACCAAATTCCATTGGGTTAAAATCTATTTCCGGTAGAAAAGCACCGCGTTTGCAGTAGGTCTTGTCGGGTACCGAGGGATCGGGATCGTAGTAATCGTCGATGCTCCAACGGTTCGGCGGCACATCAACAATGCTGTTGACCTTTTCTACAATGTTCGACCAGTACAGGTCCAGAGATTTCGCATCGGGCATCAGACTCGCCATGCCGACAATTGCGATCGGTGTCTCGCGAATCCGTGAGTGTACTTCTTCGTGATTCATCTCTTTCGCCGTCTTCTTCGTAGTACCGTTGATCTTTTGATTCATTCGATTCTAGTCCTGACTTCTCAATTTTCCGAATTGTGTATAAAAGTATAAGGTCGCCTAATTTAGTGCTGGTGTAGCAGATGCTTCGTCCCGGGCATCAGATGCTGACTCGCTCCTGCCGTGGTCGCCCACGAAGCCGTTGAACAAAACCTCCAGGATGATCGGAATCTCGTCACGCAGCGGATAATCCATGCCCGAGCGAAACCACTTGTGCGCAACGCCGTCGATAAATCCAAGCGTCCCGTACGCGACCGTATGGAAACTCGTCGTCTTGAGTTCACCGCCGCGATTCATCGATACTACACGTTCTTTGGTCATCGGAAACTGAGATATCAGAATCTCGTAGAAAACGGTCTGGTCGCCCTCGCGCAAACTACTCGCCTGCGCCTGAATCAACCGATACAGCGCATGGTTTTCTTCAATGAATGCGACCCATTCTCCTACGAAAGACTTAATTTGTTCAAGCACGTCCGTTTCCGCAGAAAAAACATGGGCGAACTGTTCCGCTATCTTCGCGCTCGTGAGCTGCAGCAGCTGTTCCAGTAAATCGTCCTTGCTCGAAAAATAACGATATACCGTTCCCTTCGCAACGCCCGACGCAGCAGCAATCTCGTCTATCGTCGATTCATGAAATCCACGGTTCGTAAATATGTCCAATGCGGCATGCAGGATGCGTGCGTGTTTCCCATCACCGTCCTGCTCCCGCGTCGGCTCAATCTCGGCCGCCGTGTTTCGCTGGGAAAGCATCCGACGCACGTGCTTGGGACTTACCGATACCTCGTCGATGCCAAGCCCCGCCGATTCGTCAATCGCGATCTCGAACAACGGAAGCGTCGCCGCACCCATCCCCTTCTCGTCCAGGTAGGTCAACACCGTATCCAGATACGCCGACAGCCATTCCTGTGCGTCATCACCAATCGACCGTTCTTGAAGGGCATTACTTATAAACGCCCTGAAGGCTTCTTCGCGCAGATGTCCATCCGAGGAAAAGTAGTCTCCTAACTCCGCGTACAGCTCAATCTCTCGGCCCCCGGATCGTACATGGGCCATAGAATCCTTCTTCATTTTCGATGTTTCTCCGCAGTCAATATCGCAAAAAAGCACGGTCAATCAGAAAATGACTGACCAGTCAGTCTTAAGTCTAACGCGAATACGATTCTATTGCAACCTATTTGTGGAA
>DTSJ01000313.1 GCA_012965445.1 Candidatus Hydrogenedentota bacterium | reverse complement strand
CAGGAGGATTATTGAGTCGGCGAATGCTGACGTGATTTACACTCATAATCTCCTGGACAAGCATTACGCGCATGTCGCGGTGACGATTCAGACGATCCAGGCGATTCGGGGACTGGACAAGGAGAGGTGTCCAAAGCGGGTCATTGGTTGCGAGGTGTGGCGCGATCTGGATTGGCTGGTGGGGGATGACAAGGTCGTGATGGATGTATCGGGCGGGGAAAATTTACAGCGGAAGCTGCTGGAGGTATTCGAATCGCAATTGGCGGGGAAGCGCTACGATCTTGCGGCGATGGGACGGCGCGTGGCACATGCGACCTATCTCGATCCGTATGAAAACGACGAAGTGTCCGGCGCAGTCTTGGGAATGGATCTGACTCCGCTGATCGAAGACGACGATTTGGATATTGAGAACTACGCGCGGGGCTATGTCGAGCGGCTGAACGAGGACGTAATGGCACGACTGCGTGGGCTGCTGTAACGAAAAACAAGGCGACCCCCGAAAGGGCCGCCTTGTGAATAGCTTATCGAGTTTGACTTCGACTAGCGGTGAAAACCGCCGACTTTGGTTAGCTTGATGATCTCAAGAGGCATTATCAGTGTACCGTTGCCTACCAGCGGCCCGAGCATACTCATGTGCGGCTGCGTGCTGTGGTTTTTGAGTGCGGCCTCGTTTCTGTAGATTTCGAAGAACTGGACTCTGTTGTTCTTTTCGTCCAAATGGGGAATGTATGCGATTACATCCGGCTCAGCAGCTTCTACAGCAGCTGCGAGTTTCGCCAGACCTTCAGCGGCAGCATCTTTTTTTGCAGGATCGTAGCCGAAGATGGCGATCTGCGTGATGGATTCGTCTGCCTCGTGGTGCGCGGCATCTGCCATGCGGTTAAATCCGGCGGCAGCGAGCACTGCGGCTGCGCCAGTCACTGCGGTTGTTTTGAAGAACTCTTTGCGGGTCTGTTCTGATGATTCCATTGGATTGACTCCTTGTTTTAGTAGGACTGCTGCATGTAAGGACGATTAAGTCAGACACTATGCCACTTTTCGAGTAGAAAAGCCAAATGATGATTTTCTGGTCTCATTTGGAATAGGATGGAACGAAATTACTGTTATCGGTTTGTATTAACGATAGATCCAACCAATCAACCAGACGAAGTACGGGAGGAAGAATGATGAATACAATGAAACGCGTGTTTGCAGGCCTTATGTGCGTCGGCGCTACGGCGGTGTTCGCGGGATATGCCGATGCCCAGGGAACGCCCAAGCCCAGTCAGCCAGCCTCTGTTTCGCAGACGATCGGCACAAAAAACAAGATAACGATTACCTATCACCGACCGGGCGTAAAAGGCAGAAACGTCTGGCAAGACAGGAGCGACAACGAGCAGATAGGTCCATTGGTGCCGCGCGACGGCAAACCCCGTCCATGGCGTGCGGGTGCGAACAACTCGACCTCGATAGAGTTCACTGAAGATGTGAAGATCGGCGGGAAAGATGTTTCGGCCGGCAAGTATGCAATTTTTATGATTCCCACGGATGACGAGTGGATCGTCATCATAAACAAGAAAGTACAGTGGGGAAGTTTCACGTACGATAAAGAGAGCGATGTAGCTCGCGTGTCGGTGAAACCTCAGGATGCGTCGCATCAGGAATGGCTCGTGTACGGATTCGAAAATCCGGGTGCCTATTCGACCACGGCGTACCTGCGCTGGGAAAAAGTGAAAATTCCTTTCGAGATTTCGATGGATGAGAAGTAAGTAACTGTTACCGAGTGAGAGTATCTTCGGAAGGCGGGCGCAGAATCGCTCGCCTTTTTTGTTTTATGTCAGGAACAATGCTATTCTCCAACCGTAACCTGTGGACTCTGAAAGGCTTACTATGCTGAATCGTTGGGTATGCGCGGCGAGTATCGCGCTAATGCCGTGTGCCGTCGCTGAGAACCTGGATCCAGACGTCGTAGAACTCGGTCGTCAGTTGTTCAACGAGACCCGCTTCAGCAACCCGGCGACAGATATGGAAGTGAGTTGCGCGTCGTGTCACGCGACTACTGATCCCCTGGGTTCCCGCGCGTTCACCGAATTGTTTCAACGCAGCTGGCATCCCTGGCGCGGCGAAGATCCCGGGCGGGAAACCTCGCGGAATACGCCTACCCTGCTGGATGTCGGTCGTCATGCCTTTATCCACGCGGATGGTGAGTTTCAAACGCTGGAGCAGCAGGCATCCGGTACCTATACGGGAAGAAATTTCGGCTGGCTTTCGGGCGAAAAGGAAGTTGCTCGTGCGCGGGTCGCATGGGTATTCGAGGCCAATGCGGCAATGTCCACACAGTTTGAAAAGGCATTTGCTTCAAAGTATGACGGTGTATCGCCTGAGGAATTGATTGAACACATGGCCCGCGCGACAGCAGATTTTATGCGAACGCTCGTGAGTAGTTTCGACTCTCCGTACGACCGGTTTATCGAAGCGAACGGAATATCGCCGGAACCTTCGGGGGAGAATAGCATTGTTCCTGACATAAAACAAAAAAGGCGAGC
>DTSJ01000312.1 GCA_012965445.1 Candidatus Hydrogenedentota bacterium | reverse complement strand
GAGCCCGGCCTGTCGTTTGAACAAAGAGTCGACGGACTTCGCGCTGGCCAGGAAGTCGCCTACATCCTCCACTCAATGCCCAAACCAACCATCGCCGCCGTCAACGGTTTCGCAGTCGGCGCAGGCCTCGGACTTTCCCTGAGCTGCGACATGCGGATCGCCTCAGACAAATCGAAATACGGAACCGCATACGCCAAAGTCGGATTCGGCGGCGACTGGGGTACCACCTGGCAGCTCACCCAGCTCGTCGGAGAAGCAAAAGCCAAAGAAATGTTCTTCCTCGCAGACATCATCGATGCCGAAGAAGCACGCCGCATAAATCTCGTGAACCGTGTTGTACCTCACGACGATCTGATGACAACCACCAACGAAATCGCCCAGCGCATGGCCGACGGCGCGCGCGTAAGCATTCGCTACATGAAAGAAAACATCAATCTCGCAGTCCGTCAGGACTTCAGAACCATCCTCGACCGCGAGGCATTCACCCATATCCGCTGTGGCGAAACAGACGACCACAAAGAAGGCGCGACCGCCTTTGTCGAGAAAAGAGCGCCCGTTTTCACAGGACGCTAAAATTTCATAAAAAGTAACGCGCGATGTTCGAGACCCGCCGATATGAGGAGTAATTAGTGAAACGGTGGCTGTGAACCTACCTGCCCGCCCGATAAACCGGTGTGCCGCCCACAAAAGTCATCAAAACCTTCGTGTTAAGAATCTCCTTCGCAGGCACAGTCATAATGTCCTTCGACAAGATAACGAGATCCGCCCATTTTCCCACCTCTATAGACCCCTTAATGTCCTCTTCGAATCCCGCATACGCCCCGTCCAGCGTAAAACTCTTCAAAGCCTCCTCGCGCGTCAACTTTTGATCCTTGTACCATCCCCCATCAGGCCACCCCTTATGATCCTGACGCGTAATTGCCGCATAAAATCCCCACAACGGATTCGCGTTCTCAACCGGAAAATCCGATCCATTCGCGATTCGTACTTTCTCTTCAATCATCGTGCGCCACGCATACGCGCCCTTAAGACGATCTTCGCCCAGTCGATCCTCGGCCCAGTACATATCCGATGTCGCATGAGTCGCCTGAATCGAAGCTATGACGTTCAGCTTACCCATCCATTCAATGTCCGACTGCCGCATTACCTGCGCATGCTCGATGCGAAAACGAGGGTCCCTGTTGCGGCTGCGTTCGAAGGCAGAGGAATATGCAATCAACACTGTGTTGTTCGCCAAGTCACCAATCGCGTGTGTCGAAACTTGATAACCCTGCTCCAGCGCACGGTTCGCAATCATCATCATCGTGGCAAGGTCGGTGATCTGGAGTCCAGCGTTCTCCGGATCATCCGAATACGGCTTTGACAGCGCCGCCCCACGCGACCCCAGTGCACCATCGGAAACTACCTTCACGCTGCGAACCGTCAATTGATCTTGCCCATATCCAATCAAGGGCTTTTCTTTCAGAAAATCAGACGCGTCGCGGGATGCCGCGAATCGCCCCGCACTCAACATCGCATAAACACGAAAATTGAACCGATCTTTGTCGATCAGCTCCTTGTAAAGCTCTATAACATCGGCGCCGACCCCCGCATCGTGAACCGTCGTCAGCCCCACCGATACACAGTGATTAACCGCCTCGCGTAGTGCCAACAGCTTCGTTGCACGATCCAGTTCAGGAATCACGGAGGATACCAACCCCATCGCACGATCAATGAGCAGCCCTGTCGGACTTCCCGATTCATCTCGCACAATTCTGCCACCGGGAGGATCGACCGTTTCTCCGGTAATACCGGCCAACTCCAAAGCCGCCTCATTCACCAGACATGCATGACCGTCAATGCGCGTAAGCATCACCGGGTTTGCTGCGCTCATAGCGCTGAGCCGACTGTGATGAGGAATCGTGTCATCCTCCCAATCGTTCTGGTCCCATCCGCGGCCGATGATCCATTCACCGCTTTTCTTGTTCTTCACGGCCTCGGCAACGCGGGCCGTCACCTCGGAGTAACTCTCCGTTCCAGTAAAATCCAGATTCACCATGCTGATACCAAGACTAAGCATATGACCATGCGAATCAATGAATCCCGGCACCACCGCCCGGCCTTTAAGCTCGACCACCTGAGTACCCGGTGCTATCTTGCGCAGGATCTCCTCAGTACGACCCAAAGCAGCGATCCTGCCTTTTTTGATGTAAACCGCCTGTACGATAGGGCGATATTCATCGACCGTGTAAATCTTCCCATTGATCAACACAAGACTGGCGCCGAATTCAGCGTACGTCAACGGGCAGAATACCAATGCCAACAGAGAGATCAGTCCGTACAATTTATGCATGGAATTACCTTCGAATGTCAGTCGCAACCGCAGCGTCGCGCCTGAGAATATTCTTTACATCTCAGTCTGTCATTCATTTTTCGCACTTTCTACGTTCTCAGACTTGGAAAATTGACCACTTATCTAGGATACTCCTTACGCGGATTCAGAGTCGTCCAGTTCCTTCTCGCCAGATACCACGCTGTAAAAGTGCTC
>DTSJ01000311.1 GCA_012965445.1 Candidatus Hydrogenedentota bacterium | reverse complement strand
TGCACATGTGCAACATGTTCTCCATTTTTTACTGTACAAATTACTGTACACGAACATCGATCCTAGAACAAGATTTTTAAAGTTAGCTGAGTATTTCGATCCCACGGGCACAACATCGGATCTTAGCTTTGTTTGGGAGCACCGCCCTTGAAGACATAGAATAAATACGCCAATGAGGGGCCTAAAAACGCGGCGCCGATTAGGATGACCCACACGAACAGTCGGAGAACGCCATCGGGTGCTTTCGCTGATTCGATACTGATGACAGGCGGGACGAGCATAGGGTACTGAGCTACTGCCCAGCCCGCGACAATCGAAGCTACTGCGAGTACCGCTCCAACCGCCGACGCAGTGAATCGATTTCGCGCGAGGGCCCATAATGAAAACGTGCCGGCAGCGACGGACATCGCGACCAGCGACCAGGACTTGGAAGCCATGGCCCTCCCTAAGTCAGGTGAATCGATACCCACGACTGCCAATCCACCAACAGCCATGGCCCCAACAACGATCCCGGTCAAGAGAGCCCGTCTCCGCCACACGGCCGCCAGTTCTGATCCGAACTCACGCGACGCATCACGGGTCAAGTAGACAGCGGCAAGGTATGCGCACAAGCCTACCGTGAAGAAACCGGAATAGATAGACAGGAATGAAACCCAACCGGTAAGTAGGTTGCCGGTGAACTCGCCCGATTCTGTCACCGCAAGTCGGCCTGAAGCGATCGCGCCAGCAGACACTCCGAGAAAAAAAGGGGTGAACGTCGAGGCAATGGCAAATAAGATCCCCCAAGCAACTCGCTGTTTTTCTGAATCCACCGCATAATGTCGAAAGGCGAAACTGGAACCGCGAAACACGATACCCGCGAGGGCCAATAGGAGAGGAATCCACAAAGCCCGGCAAATGGCAGCGAACGCTATCGGAAATGCCGAAAACATCAATATGATTGCAAAAATCAACCAGACGTGATTGGTCTCCCAGACTGGTCCCATCGCATGCTCCGACAATTCGCGGTCTTCTCGAGTCATACGAAATCGTAAGTTAAACTCCCAGACACCGACGCCAAAATCGGCGCCGCCCAACACGGCATACAGCACGAGCGCGCCACCTATGACGCCATAGAGTACGTGTTCAGGCCCCATGGTCGAACCCTTCAGGTAAAGGCTGACGCGCTAATATGCGAAGGACGCTGAACACGCCGACGGTTAACATGCAGTAGATGCCGAGCGTTATCAAAAATAACCATGCCATTCCAGGCGCTTGGCTGACAGCGTCTTCCGTGCGCATATACCCGTTGACAATCCAGGGCTGTCTTCCCACCTCGGTGACTACCCATCCAGCTTCCAACGCCAAAACCGACAGGGGTCCGGAGGAAACGACGGCATAGAGATACAGTTTCGAACCGGGTAATTTCCGGTGGCGACAACAAGACCAGGCTGTCCAGACGGCGAGTCCAATCAATCCCGTACCGATTCCCACCATCAACTGAAAAGCGATGTGGACTACCGGTATCGGAGGCCACTCTGTTTCCGGAAATTCTTCGAGCCCCTTCACTTCCGCATCTGGATCGCCGTAGGCCATCATGGAAAGAAGATAAGGGATTTCGATCGCGTACGGGGTCTTTCGGTTTTCGACGTCCGGCCATCCACCGATTCTAATTGGCGCGCCGCGTTGTGTCTCGAATTGCCCTTCCATCGCGGCTAGTTTTATCGGCTGTGTTTCAGCAACCATTTTCGCGGCCCAATCGCCTACGAATACCTGAACTGGTGCGAAACAGACTCCCAGGACTAACCCAAGCGTCATTGCGCGGCGATTGTACAACGTGTTGGCGCCACGAAGTCTTTCCAAGGCGTAGAACGATGCCACCAGAAATCCTGTGACCATATACGCGGCGATAATCATGTGTATCGTCTGTGCCCAAGTCGCGGGGTTAAACATGGCTGCGACGGGATCGACTTCGACCACCGTCTGATCAACCAATCGAAAGCCCCGTGGAGTGTTCATCCAAGCATTGGCAGTCACGACGGACCAAGCAGACATCAGACCCGATATTGCAATTGGAAAGCCGCAGAGAAAATGCGTTCGGGCCGGAAACTTGTCCCATGTATAGATGTATATCCCCACAAATATGGCTTCAAAGAAAAAGAAAAAACCCTCCATCGTAAATGCCAATCCGATTACCGGCCCGAAAGTCTGCATGAAGGCCGGCCATAGCAAGCCGAGCTCAAATGACAACACCGTTCCCGATACTGCTCCGGCTGCAAATAAAACGGCGAAGGCCTTGGACCAGCGCATCGCAATGATTTGCCACAGGCGGTCGCCCGTCTTGGCGCAACGCCACTCCGCAAACAACATCAGCACGGGTAGCCCTACGCCGAGGCAAGCAACGACGATGTGCCAACCCAGAGTAAAGGCCATCTGGGTGCGCGCGGCAAAGAGATTCGTGAATTCCATGGATACTATCGCCTCTCTCAAGCAAATACTCGCTCGCTTCTAGCATCGACAGTTTATAACATTGCTCAATAGAACGCCAAAATGTGACACAGGGTTTGGAGGGTACGGTTGACATTACTTCTCGGCCGAGTGGTAGTCTTCCGCCTCGCAATTTGCGCCTCCAAGAAACCTTGAAATCAGTACAGATGAATATTTGCGAGGCACAGCAATGATCTCGGCCTGGAGGCCAATTCGTATTTTGAAAAGCGGCGATATGAAACGGAAAATTCGCGGTATTGATTTGAACATTTGTACTCCCGGAAACTAACAGAAATGACTGGCAAAAAGAAGCGGAGAAGGTGACAAATGGGCCTCAACTAAGCCAGCTTTACTAAAGCACGACATAGTTCTAAGTCGTTATAGTTCAACGAGTACGAGTTTTCGGGACGGACAGAACATGTTGCACATGTGCAACATGTTCACCATTTTTTACTGTACAATTTACTGTACACGAAGACCGTTCCTAGAACAAGATTTTTGAAGTTAGGCTGAGTATTCTGACCCTACGACAGTTCTGCACATCCGATTCATGAATGAATACTCCGTTCCAGAGATGGGCCGATTAAATTGACCCTACGCCGAGGTTTTCGACTCAGCAGTGTGCAGATGACACGCGACGGTTCTTTCACCTTCAATGGACAGTAGCGCCGGCTCAATCTTGGAGCACTCGTCGAGTCTCTTGGGGCAACGCGTATGGAATCGGCATCCGGGAGGCGCGTTTTGCGGACTGGGTACTTCGCCGACGATCAGTTGTTGGGGGCGCTCCGCCTCGATCTCGGGATCCGGCACGGGTACCGCCGCCATCAGCGCTTCGGTATAGGGGTGCTTGGGCTCCCGAAAAAGCTGCCGACTATCGGCGACCTCCACGATCTTGCCCAAGTACATGACCGCGATGCGATCGCAGATATGGCGCACGACCGAGAGGTCATGGGCGATAAAGAGGTAGGTGAGTCCGAGTCTCTCTTGCAGGTCGCTGAAGAGATTCAGTACCTGGGCCTGTATCGACACATCGAGGGCGGAGACCGCCTCGTCACAGATGATGAGACTGGGCTCTAGCGCAAGGGCTCGCGCAATGCCGATACGCTGTCGTTGGCCGCCGGAGAATTCGTGGGGATACCGATCTGCCATATCAGGCAACAGACCGACCAGATCCATCAACTCGTGAACGCGCTGCCGATATTCTCTTCGGGTCCCCGTCAGACGATGGACGACTAAGGGCTCGCCGATGATGTCGCGCACCTTCATGCGTGGATTGAGAGAGCCGAAAGGGTCCTGGTAGACCATCTGCATCCGTCGACGGATCGGCCGCAGTCGTTTCTGGTCGTAGTCGGTGATGTCTTCGCCTTCGAAGATAATGCGGCCTGCGGTTGGCTCGAGCATCCGAAGGACGGCCAAGGCGGTGGTCGACTTGCCGCATCCGCTCTCTCCCACAAGTCCAAAGGTCTCGCCGCGTTTCAGCTCAAACGAGACGCCATCGACCGCGCGGATCGTACCCACTTCTTTCTGAAAGATGACGCCTTCGGTGACGGGGAAATGTATCGCGAGGTCTTCAACGCGGAGGAGTATGTCGGAATCGGAACCCATAGTATCATTCATATCCAAAGCACGCGCTGGAGTGGTTGTTTGCAACAGTTTCGAGTAAGGGCCGGTCGGATTTGCACCGTTCAGCGACGTGCGGACAGCGCAGGGAGAACGCACAGCCCGCGGGTAAATGTGCGAGGTCTGGGGGCTGACCATTGATGGGGAGAAGTCGCTTGCCGGATTCGTCGTCAAGCCGGGGAACGGACGCCAGCAAACCTTGCGTGTAAGGATGTCTCGGGTTGCGATACAGATCGCGCGCGGAAGCGGTCTCGATAATTCGACCGCCATACATGACGGCCACGCGGTCGGCATAGCGTGCCACGATCCCCAGATCGTGGGTGATGAGAAGGAGCGCCGAGTCCAGTTCCCTGGTCAGATCCTTCAGCAAGGCCAGTATTTGGGACTGTACCGTAACGTCGAGCGCCGTCGTTGGCTCGTCGGCGATGATCAGCTTGGGCTGGCACGCCAAGGCCATGGCAATCATCACCCGTTGCCGCATTCCGCCGGAAAACTCGTGCGGATAGGAATTCATCCGGCTGGCTGGATCGGGGATGGCGACTTTGGCGAGCAATTCAATCGCCGCATCGAGCGCCTTCTTCTTGGACATTCGGCGGTGTAGCCGAAAGGGCTCAGCGACCTGTTTGCCAATTGTCACGACGGGATTGAGGGACGACATGGGCTCCTGAAAAATCATGGCGATGCGGTTGCCGCGAATGGCCCGCATACTACTGCGATTCAGTGTCAGCAGATCCTGGCCTTCGAATTCGATGCTGCCCTGATCAATCGTTCCCGGCTCGGGAATCAGTCTGAGCAACGAGAGTGCCGTGATGCTTTTACCCGATCCGCTTTCTCCCACGACGGCGAGGGTTTCGCCCGCATCGATTTCCAGTGACACGGACTCAACCGCTCGCACCACGCCTCGATCCGTGGGGAATGACACGGAGACGTCGGTAAGACGGAGTAGCGGTTGATTCTTACTCAAAACCCATCTCCTTCTTCATCTCCTGATCGATCCAAATTCGAGCATAGATCGGCCCGCCTCGTTGCGCACCGGCGCGCAACTCCCCATTGTAATTCTTCACCCAAGGCCACCAGGCACTATAAAAATACTCCACCGGCAACCAAATTCCAGGCGCGAGATCGAGCACATCGACCGTTAAATCTTTGACTCGTTTCTGACGCAATGTTTCGTCCCGGGTTTCCAGCATTTCCAGAATGCGGGCATCGATTTCGGGATCGGAGAAGGCAAACATGTTCCAGGTTTGCCCGGTCAGGAAGTTTTTCCGAAGCGTGGTGGTGGGATTGACGTGGCCCGTTACGCCAAAGTAGCCCGGGCCATGCGTCCGTGTCGTCATCGCCGAAAGGTAGGAAGCATATTCCATGGGCTGAATCTTCATGGTCACACCAACCTTGGCCAAGTAATCGACCAAAAGAGGAATCATGTCCATATTGATAGGGTCGGCAGAATTTACCTGCATGACAAACGTAAAGCCGTCTGGATATCCAGCTTCGGCAAGTAGCTGCTTTGCCTTTTCGGGGTTGTAGGTGAACAATTCCTGAACGGAGGCGGGCATGGCCTCAAGCGGCTCGTAGTATCCTGCAAATGCTGGTTTTTGTGGGAATGCAAACAATTCAGCGTTCCCGCCGTAAAAGTGTTCGACGATCTCCACCTGATTGACGGCAAGATTCAAGGCCCGACGGACGCGCAGATCGTCGAACGGCTCTTGATCGCATCGCATCGCTATGAACCGGCCATTGGTAGACATCGCTCGCGACCATTTTAACTCGGGAGTCGTATGACGCAGATGATTGACGGAAATCCAATCGATTGCTTCCAGGATATCGAGCTGGCCCGTGCGCAGCGCCGTCAGCCATGTTGCTTTATCCTTAATGATGCGCATGACCAGCGTGTCGACGAATGGGATTTCGTACTG
Organism: Candidatus Hydrogenedentota bacterium; assembly: GCA_012965445.1. Next base: position 3,257 of record DTSJ01000311.1, on the reverse strand, counting down.
CGTTCCGTCGAGGGTTTCGCGATCCCAGTAATCGGGCGTCTTGACATAAGTCTGCGAGGAACCATCAATAAACTCTTCTATCTGGAATGGGCCGCTTCCGACTGCGTTGCGCCAATCTTTGATGTCGACGTTCTCCAACTCTCGGGGAAGGATACCGGAGAAATATCCGTACCCAAAGCGGTAATCCCATTCGGCGTTGAACTTGTTGAGCTTGAAAACTACTGTATGGTCATCGCGGGCTGTGACGCTGTCGATATGATCGAAGTAGGTCGGAATGAGTTTCGGGCTTTGCGCCTGGCGCTCATACGAGAAAACCACATCGTCGGCCGTCAGCTCACGTCGCTTCAAAATCCCGGGTTTGTCGGGAAACATAATTCCGCTGCGCAAATGCATGACTATCGTCAGGGGATCTTCCCACTCCCAAGTGTTGACGATTTCGCCACGCAACGCGTCGGCCGGAAAATAGGCTTGCATCGTGAAAGGATACGGGCCGCCCTTGCGGATGCTCTTGTCGAGGTCGGCGGCGAAAAGTTGCTCAAAATACATCCCGGTATCCTGATTCTGCTTCCAATTCCAATCGGCAGGATCCCAGGACAACGGCGATAACATTAGGTTGACATTCCCCACGTTGAGGGTGCCACCGTACTGCGGCTCTTCCGGTGGAGGCGGTTCGTAAGGAGGCACGCTGAATAACGTTTGCTCATCCGATCCTCCGGGCTGTCCCGCGAAACTGAGCAGCAGGAAAAAACCGTAAAGAGCGACCATGGAAAGCGCGGTTGCAAATAACGTTTTCACCGCAGACCTCGCATCCGGGGATCGAGAAGATCTCTCAACGCGTCGCCGAATATATTGACGGCAAACACGACGACTGTCAAACAGAGACCAGGCGCCAGAGCAAGCCACGGACCAACGTACATGTAGGCGCGGCCAGACCCAGCGAGCATGCCGCCCCAAGTTGGCTGTGGTGGCGGAACTCCCAAACCCAGAAACGAAAGGCCAGCTTCAGCCAAAATTACGGCGCCGACCCGGGTCGTGAAAAGCACGATGAGGACGGGCATGATATTCGGTAATATGTGCCGCCATAGAATATGCAAGGTGCCGGCGCCGATCGACTGCGCCGCGTGGGTGTACATGTTTTCTCGCACTGAGATGACGGAACCGCGGACAATGCGCGAACCTGCGATGCCGTACTGCAAGCCGAGGACTATGGCAATCTGCGGAAGCCCCGGGCCGACGATAGAGATAACGACTATCAGCAACACCAGACCCGGAAAGGTCATCCAGGCATCGACAAACCGCTGAATGGTCATATCAATCCATCCGCCGAGGTAGCCGGAGAGAACCCCGAGTATGATTGAAATGACAGTGGCCAGTGCTGCAGCGGAAAAGCCCACGATCATGGATAGCTGCGCCCCAATCAAGACCCGCGAAAACACGTCGCGCCCAACGTGGTCGGTTCCCATCGGGTATTCAAGCGACGGCGCCTCCAAACGGTGCAGGATATTCGTATCATTCACGCCGTGCGGAGCGAGCACTCCCCCAAATATTCCACACAGCAGGAAGGCGATGAAGATCGTGCCCCCGGCAGCGCCCAATGGTTTCTCCTGAAACATCCGCGCAACGAGATCGACCAGTGGACCGGTCGAACGTTGCGAACTTTTAATCGATACAGCGGCTACATCATTCATGTCGTCCGAACCTTCGGATCGAGCCAGCCATAACTTAAATCGACAATTAGGTTGATCAACAGCACGCCGATGCCAACCACCATGAAAACGCCGGATACCACCGGATAGTCACGCTGAAAAACCGCTTCGAGGAGCATCAGCCCGATGCCCGGAATCACAAATATCTGTTCCATAATTACCGCGCCGCCGATCAGCATGGGTGCCTGTAGCCCGATTAAGGTCACGATTGGAATCAGACCGTTACGCAACGCGTGTTGCACTACGACCCTGACCTCCCCCAAACCCTTCGCCCGCGCCGTACGGATGTAGTCCTGTCGCAGCACTTCCAGCATCATCGTGCGCGTCATCCGCATCGTCACTGCCGAAAGCGATAGCCCCAGCAAGATTGCCGGTATCAGCATGTGTTTAAGGTTCGCAATCGGTGCTTCGAAAAATGGCGTGTATTCGATGTTTGGCGCCCAACGCCACCACACCGCAGGGAACACCATCACCAATGTCCCCAACCAGAACCCCGGAATCGCCAACATTACGAGCGAAAATGATCGTGTCACGTAGTCGCCCAACGTGTCCTGTCGCATTGCCGAGTAAATCCCGATCGGTATCGCGACAGACAACGCTACGAAGAGCGCAAGAAAACCAAGTTCAAACGTCACCGGTAATCGCGCGGCAAGTTGCTCGGTGACTTCGGTGTTGCGCCACAACGATCGTCCGAGGTCGCCACGACAGGCGTCGCCCAGCCATCGGAAATATTGGATGATCATCGGCTGATCTAGTCCGAGCGCCGCTTCGACCTTGGCGCGATCCTGCCCGGTGGAGATGTCGTTCTGCGACATCATCAGATCGACGACATCGCCCGGAATAAGGCGAATGGAACAGAACACGATTATGCTCACGAAAAACAACGTAGGGATGAGCGCCAAAAGGCGACGAATAATGTATTCCTGCATTGAGTACAACCGATCCGAGTCTAGCTACCTTTTAGCAGTCTATCAAATGTTAGGCGCGTGCTGTCCACTACAAACTTCCGCGGAGATACAAGACCATCACGATGGGTGAGCCGGGTGTTGTATCTGGCTCCGGCGAAAAAGTTTGAATCGCAGGCTGTGCATCCCGAAAACTGATCCGCCATTGTTCATAGGTAATGTGTGTGTAGATCGAAAAGCCTGGCTCGACCCTATGAGCCAATCTGCGAAAGGTTTTCGATGCCTCACCGCGGTGGCAGCAGTCGAAAATCAGTTGTGGTCCCGCCCCAAAGGTAGCTAAAAGTCGTTAGGGCACGACCCCAAAGGTTGTCCATGTGGCTCGAACCAACTCTTACTCAAAAAAATCCACAAATAGGTGCGCATTTCCTCACCTCAAGCAGTCTATATAGATGAAGACGAAGAAAGGAACAAAAGAAACGGAAGAGTTGAAGGATCGAATTCACTGTACAGTTTACTGTACAAAACCAGGAGAACAACGGATGTGAAATGAAAGAACGGCGCACATAAACCTGTACGCCGCAGGAACTTAAAATGGTAGCGGGGGCAGGATTCGAACCTGCGACCTTTGGGTTATGAGGGAAAAGAC